>DATFXA010000115.1:0-5703 GCA_035258645.1 Gaiellaceae bacterium | reverse complement strand
ACGCATCCGCTCGTGCTCGAGGAGCTGGGCAAGAAGACGAACTTCGGCGTCACCGAGCTCGAGACGTTCGCCGATTGCTCCTCGATCTGGTTCGTCGACCGCCTGATCGGGCCACGGACGATCGACCAGGTCGTCGACCCGCGCCTGCGCGGCCAGGTCGCGCACAGCGCATTGCACAAGTTCTTCGCGGGCGTCCCCAAACGGCTCGGGGTCGAGAAGCTGGGACCCGACCAGCTCGAGGGCGCGCTCGAGCTCATGCGCGAATGCCTCGGCGAGGCGATGGCGGGCGTTCGAATGGAGTTGACCGACCTCCAGCGCCGCGAGCTCGAGCAGGGCCTCCTGCGCGACCTCGAGGCGTTCCTGCGCGACGAGGCCGCCTCGGAGCTGCAGCTTGTTCCACGACGCTTCGAGGTGTCATTCGGCTCTGAACGCTCGGCTCAGGAGCTCCAGCGAGGGCTCGATCTCGGCACCTTCACGCTCTCCGGAAAGATCGACCGGATCGATCTCGACCCGTTCAGCGCCCGCGGGATCGTCCAGGACTACAAGTCCGGCAAGACCGCCCACTCGGCGGCGCAGATCGAGTCCGAGCTGAAGCTGCAGATTCCGCTCTACATGCTCGTGCTTCGAGATCTGGTCGGGGTCGAGCCGCTCGGAGGGATCTACCGGGCGCTGTCCGGGAAGCGCGACGCTCGCGGGCTGCTTCGGGCCGAGGCCAAGGAGGACGGCGTGCCCGGCTTCTCGCGCAACGACTACCTCGACGAGGAGGCGTTCTGGGGGCAGGTCGAGCGGGCGGAGGAGCTGGCAAGAGGTTTCGTCGCCCGGATTCGCGCCGGCGACGTGCGCCATGACCCGAAGGGTGGCGACTGCCCGCCCTGGTGCGAGCTCTGGCGCATGTGCAGGGTCAGGCGGGCATGAGCAGCCGCACACCGAACCCCGAGCAACAGGCGGCGATCGACGCCCGCGGCCACGTGTTCGTCTCGGCGGGAGCCGGCACGGGGAAGACGCTCGTGCTGGTCGAGCGGTTCGCGAACGCGGTCTGCAAGGAAGGAATCGACGTCGGCTCGGTGCTCGTGATCACGTACACCGAGCGCGCGGCGGGAGAGCTCAGGGGACGCATTCGGCGCGAGCTGCTGAACCGGGGCCGCGACGATCTCGCTCGGCAGCTGGACGGCGCCTGGATCTCGACGATCCACGGCTTCTGTCTCCGGCTGCTAAAGGCGTATCCGTTCGCGGCGGGTCTCGATCCACGTTTCCGCGTGCTCGACGACAGCCAGGCTCGGGTGCTCCGCGGGGAGGCATTCGAGCAGGCGCTGGACGAGTTCTGCGCCCGGGACGATCCGCGGCGGCTCCGGCTGCTCGCCACCTACGGCGCAGGCGGGCTGCGGCGGATGCTGACCGGCGTCTACGAAACGCTGCGGGCGGCCGGAAGGCCGCTGGAGCTCGACCTCGGCGAAGGCCCGGCTCTGGCCCAGCGCGTCGAGGCGCTTCGTGAAGCGGCACGGTGCCTGGTCGGCGAGCCGGGGAGCGAAGAGCAACGCGCCCAGGCGGCACGGGTGCTCGAGGTGCTCGAGCGCGACCGCCAGGCCGAGGATCTGCTCGACCTCTCCGAGTTCGCCACGCGCGGCGGCCAGCGCGAGCGGTTCGCCAGCTACGAAGCGGCGCGGAAAGCAGTCGAGCAGGCGGCGCTCGATGAGCTCGCGACCCGCGATCGCGCCCTGCTCCAGGAACTGCTCGAAGGCTTCGCACGTTCGTACGCCGGCGCGAAGGAACGCGAATCCGGCGTCGACTTCGAGGACCTGCAGCTTGCGGCTCGCGACCTGCTACGCGAGCACGAAGAGATCAGGCAGCGCGAGGCCTGGCGCTTCCGCGCCGTGATGGTCGATGAGTTCCAGGACACGAATCGGCTCCAGTGCGAGCTGATCGACCTGATCGCCGGCGACGAGTTGTTCTTTGTCGGTGACGAGTTCCAGTCGATCTACGGCTTCCGGCACGCCGACGTGGGCGTCTTCCGCTCCCGCCGCGAGGAGGCCGGCTCGGTGCTGCCGCTGACGCTGAACTACCGCTCCCGCCCGGAGGTCCTTGCCGCGGTGAACCATCTCTTCGGCCCGGACTTCGGCGACGAGTTTCAGCCCCTCACGTCCTCGGGCGAGTTCCCTGACCCGGTTTTTGGGACACCCGTCGAGCTGCTCGTCACCGACAAGGCCAGCTACAGCGGCACGGGCACGCACTGGCGCCGCGGCGAGGCCCGGGCCGTTGCGCGCCGGGTCAATGAGCTTGTCGACAGCGGCGCCGCGAAGCCGGGGGAGATCGTGCTGCTCTTCGCGGCCGGGACGGACGCCGAGTGGTACGAGCAGGAGCTTCGCGAGCTCGGCCTGCCGACGTACCGGACGACCGGACGCGGCTACTTCGGGCAGCAGCAGGTCGCCGACCTGCTCGCATACCTTCGCCTGCTGCACAACCGCTACGACGACGAGGCGCTCGTGACCGTGCTTGCCTCGCCGCTCGTCGGCGTCTCGAACGACGCGCTCGTGCTGTTGCGGCGTTCGGCGTCGAAGCGGCCGTTGTTCAGGGGTCTGGAACGGGGCTCGCCGGAAGGGCTCGAGCCGCGCGACGAGCGGCTCTTCCAGGCCTTCCACCAGCGCTTCGAGCGGCTTGTTGCAGCGTCGCGCACGCTGTCGCTCGAGCGGCTCTGCGAAGAGATCGTCGCCGCGCACGACTACGACCTCGCCGTGCTCGCGCAGTGGGACGGCCGCCGTCGCTACGCGAACCTGCGCAAGCTCGGCCGGCTGGCGCGCTCATACGAGGAGCTGCGTGGAGCCGACATCGAGGGCTTCGTCCGCTTTGTTCACGAGCAGGACGAGGCGGGTGCGAGGGAGCTCGAGGCCGTGGCGGAGGAGGAGGACGCCGATGTCATCCGGCTGCTGACGATTCATGCCGCGAAAGGCCTGGAGTTCAAAGTCGTTGTCGTCGCGGACGCCGGCCGCGATCGCGCCGCGCCCGGCGCGGACGAGATCCTGGCGCTGTCGGACGGTCGCTTCGGGTTCCGCGTCGCCGATCCGGCGACAGGTATGCGCAAGCCGACGACGGCCTACGAGGAGGTGCGCGCGGCGAGCCGCGAGGAAGCGGAAGCGGAGCGTCGTCGCCTCTACTACGTGGCAATGACCAGGGCGGTCGACCGCCTGATCGTCGCGGGCTCGATTGATCCCGCGAAGACCGCAGACGAGCGGACGCCGATCGGCTGGGTCCTCGGTCGGCTCGAAATCCCCGGCTTCGAGGCTGCCGATGCCGGCCCAATCGAGCTGGAGCGCGAGGGCGCCCGCATCCTGCTGCGCCGCGGCAGCTCCGTGCCCGAGCCTGAGCCCCTGCTCGAGCAGAGGGCCGAAGTGGAGGGTGAGCCGGGCCAGCTGGTCCTGTTCGAAACGAACGGCTCGGGTGGATCGGCCGTCGTCAGCGCGCCGAAGCTGCCGCCGCTTGTCGAGGTCCCGGAGCCGCCGCTTTACCGTGCCCGCTCGCTTTCGTACAGCGCGCTCGCGCTCTTCGAATCGTGCTCGTATCGCTACTACGCCGAGCGCGTCGTGGGTATGCGGGAGGCCCAGGCGTCCGGCACCGTCCCCGGACACGAGGGCCTGGCGGCCACCGAGATCGGTGACAGCGTCCACGTTCTGCTCGAGGCGCTCGACCTGCAAGACCCGCGGCCACCGGGGCAGCAGGAGCTGGCGGAAGCGGTCTTCGCCCGGTATCCGGCCGCGACCGAATCCGACCTCGAGCGGATCGTCGGGCTGGTGCGGGCGTACTGCGACTCGGAACTCGCCGAGCGAGTCTCGACGCTCGAGGGGGCCGCGCCCGAGCGCCCCTTCGCCTTCGAGCACGACGGCGTCCTCCTCCACGGGCGCCTGGACGTCCTCCACCTCGACGGCCCACGGGCGATCGTCGTCGACTACAAGACGAACGTGCTCGAGGACGCCTCGCCCGAGGAGGTGATCGAGCGTGACTACCACCTGCAGCGTCTCGTCTACGCGATCGCATGCTTCCGCGCCGGCGCAAACGAGGTCGAGGTCGTCTACCAGTTCCTGGAACGCCCGGACCCAGCCGTGACGACGAGCTTCGTCCGCGCAGAACTCCCCGGCCTCGAGGCGGAGTTGTCGGAGGCGATCGCACGGATCCAGGCAGGCGTCTTCAAGCCGACGCCGAGCGAGTTCATCTGCTCCGGGTGCCCGGCGCTCGACGTCGTTTGCGCCGGCCCGAGGCTGAGGCAGCATCCGGAGACCCCGCTGGCCGAGTTCGCCGTCGGTTAGCGTCCACCGCGTGCCGCGGAGCTACGTCCACGAGGCGCGGCGCCGCGTCGGCCCGAAGCGGGCGCGGATCCTGCCGATCATCCAGCGTCTCAAGGCCGAGTACCCGGACGCGAAGATCGCTCTTCACTACGGGAACGATCTCGAGCTGCTCGTCTCGGTCATGCTCTCGGCGCAGACGACCGACGTGAACGTCAACCGCGTCACGGAGCGGCTCTTCAAGAAGTACAAGCGCCCGGAGGATTACCTCGCCGTCCCGGAGGAGGAACTCGAGCGGGACATCTACGCGACCGGCTTCTATCGACAGAAAGCAAAAGCGCTGCGTGGGACAATGGCGATGCTGTTACAGGACTTCGACGGGCACGTGCCTCGTCGGCTCGACGACCTCTTGAAGCTGCCCGGAGTCGCGCGGAAGACGGCGAACGTCGTCTCGGCCGAGCTCGGCGACCCGCAGGGCATCGTCGTCGACACCCATGTGCGGAGGTTGTCGCAGCGTCTGGGCCTCACCAGGCAGGAGGACCCGGTCAAGATCGAGCGCGACCTTCAGCGGCTCGTGCCGCGGGCGGACTGGGGCATCTTCCCGCATCTGCTGATCACGCACGGCCGCCGGATCTGCATCGCGCGCGACCCGCGCTGCGCAGACTGCGTCGTCAACGACCTCTGCCCTTCCAGCCGGGTCTAGTTCAGCTTTCACGTCGGGGCGTTTTACGGAGTGGTTCCCTGGCCTCCTCTACCTGCGGCCCGAGCCCGAGGAGCCGTTCGTCGGTTTGACCGAGGGGCTCGTCGAGGCCTTCCCCGAGTTCCCGCCCTACGGGGGCGAGTTCGACGAGATCGTCCCGACGCCACCATCGCAGAGGCAGACGACGAGACCCTGGCGGGCATTGCACAAGCTCTCAGCCCTCAGCTGCCGGTGATGGCGCGAGTCGACCGCGTGTGGGTCGTCGGCGACACGCCGTCAGGCTGGCGCCGCCAAACGGCCTTCCCGCTGAATCGGCGCAAAGCGGTCTGACGCACGTCACAGGCCGCCGCGTACGCTCGCAAGCGTGCGCGAGATCGACCTCGCCGTCTATGCGGACGCGCTCGCCGGCGAATCGGCGGCGCTCTCGGCGCGGGCCGAGCGATTCCGCTCGCAGCTCCGCCAGGCCAAGATCGAGCGGCGAGCCCGCAACGACCTGCCGGCAACGACCGTCGACCGCCTCGAGTCGCTCGGCCTACTCGGCGCCGTCGACACGAGTGCGGCGCACGCCGAGCTGCGCGAGCTCGAGGATTCGCTCGCGGCGCTCGAGGAGCTCCAGGCCTGGGTCGAAGAAGAGCTCGCCGCTACTAACGCGGCGTGATGGCGACGAGGAGCCCGCCGTCGTCGTCGTACGCGGGGAAGAAGTCTGCGCTCACCGCCTTGCGCTGGCCGGCA
>DATFXA010000114.1:0-3354 GCA_035258645.1 Gaiellaceae bacterium | reverse complement strand
GATCCCGCACGTCACGCCCCGCGACACGTCGGTGATGGGCCTCCAGTCTCAGCTGCTCGCTGCCCACGCCGAGGGCGTCCGCAACATCCTCGCCGTCACCGGCGATCCCCCCCACGTCGGCGACTACCCAGGCTCACGCGGTGTCTACGAGGTCGACTCGATCGGGCTTTCGCAAGTCGTTACACGCCTGAACGCCGGCGAGGACTTCAACGGCAAAGCGATCGACGCGCCCACGTCGTTCTTCCTCGGCGTAGCGGTCAATCCCTCGGCGGACGACCTCGAGACCGAGCTCGAGCGCTTCCGGCAGAAAGTCGATGCCGGCGCGAAGTTCGCGATGACGCAGGCGCTCTTCGATCTCGGCTACCTCGACCGTTTCGAGGAGCTGCTCGGCGGCTGGCCGATTCCGATTCTGGTCGGCATCTTCATCGTGCGCTCGCACCAGCTCGCGGTGCGGCTCCACAACGAGGTTCCGGGCATCGTCGTCCCAGAGCCGGTGCAGAACCGCTTCCGTGAGGCAGGCGCGCGCGGCGCCGAGGTCGGGCTCGAGCTGGCACGCGAGCTCTACGGAGAGGCCCGTGAGAAGGCCGCCGGGGTCTACGTCATCCCGCCGTTCCGGCAGCCGGAGGTGGCTCTGGATCTCCTGGCGCCCTAGGGCGCGCAGTCCCCGGTCGAGACCTCGTTGCGGGCTCCCGCAAGGGCCGCACGAATAGGGATTGCGGGCACGCCGAAGCCGCCGCCGCCGACGCGCGAGGCGAACACCATGGTCTGGACGCGACCGTTTGCGTCAACCCCGGGGCCGCCGGAGTCGCCGTGGCGGTAGTTGCCGCGCAGGGAGGTCACGAGGCGGTTGACCGGGCCCCTCCCGTAGGCATTCTGCGTGAGCACGAACTGCGTCGTCCCGATCCGCCCCGGCGTTGCGTTGAAGGGACCATCCTCGGGGTAGCCAAGCGCTGCGATGGCGGCCCCTCGCTGCGGCGTCACGAGCGGCAGCGCCTTCGCGCGCAGCCCGGGAACCCGGAGCACGGCGACATCGTTCGTCGCGTCGAACGCAACCACGACCGCCTTCCGCGTCGTGTTCGTCCCGTACGGATTGACGACCGTGTCGTCCTCGCCGGCAACGACGTGAGCCGCGGTGACGACTGTCTGCGGTGCTGCAACCCACCCGGAGCCTTCGATGCCGAGCCCGCACGCCGTTCCAAGCACGCGCACCACGCTCGGAGCGGCGCCCCGTACCCCGGGAAGCTGGAGCACGGCCGGATTCGGGGCCGGAACGTTCGCGAACGGCCCTCCGAGCGCCGGGAACGGATCGAGTCGCGCAAGCGCATTGATCAGGGCCCGGGGCGGCAGGATCGAGTTGAGCTGCCGCAACACCACGGAGCGCTGCACAGCCTCGCGCAGCGAGCTCTGGCCCGGGAGCTGGAGCGCGACGACGCCAAATGCCCAAGCGAGGAAGAGCGCGGCGGCCGCGCCGAGCACGACGCCGCCGGCCGAATCGACCGACCCGAGCCGGGGGATCCGACGGAGGTCTCCCCTGAGCGTCACTCCGATTCGTGCTCCAAGCGACTCGAACAGGACAACGAGCAACAGCGCGCCCCCGATCGCGAGCAGCGGGGCGTAACGTGAGTGGCTGCCCGATTGCAGTAGGGCGTTCGCGAGCCGGCCGCCGACGACCGCTCCCGCGACCAGCCCGACCAGCGCGAGCGCGCCCGCGACGAATCCCACCTGCGCACCGCGAATCGCGAACAGCACGGCGAAGCCCACGACGACCCAGTCCAACCAGGTCACAAGCCCCGTAGGGTAGTGACGGCATGGACGGCGACGAGCTTCAGAACTTCATCGACCGCTACAACGACGCATGGAACGCACACGACGTCGACGCGATCGTCGCCATGCACACGGACGACTCGGTCTTCGAGAACCACGTCACGGGCGACCTGAACGTCGGCCGCGAGCAGATCGGCGCCGCGATCCGGGGGATCTTCTCGGTCTTCCCCGACCTGGAGTTCGAAGGCCGCCGCCAGTACATCCGCGACGATCTGGTTGTCCAGGAATGGACCGCGCGCGGAACGCACGAGGGCACGATGACCCGAGGCGGCGTCAAGGTCGAGCCGACCGGCAGGAGAGTCGAGTACAAGGGCATGGACGTCATCCCGATGCGCGACGGTCTGGTTGCTCGCAAGGACGTCTATTCGGACTCGATCACGCTGCTGCGCCAGCTAGGCCTTTCGGAGATCTCCTAGCTACACTCCGGGTCGCCCCGGGGGCGTAGTTCAGTTGGTTAGAACGCCGGCCTGTCACGCCGGAGGTCGCGGGTTCGAGTCCCGTCGCTCCCGCTTCGGAAACTGCCTAGAAACAGGCGGTTTCTTCTTCGTCGCCTCAGTCGTCACCTTCTGGCGGACGCCAGAAAAACGCCAGAACGTCCGGCGCTCAACCGTCTTCGGCTCGCCCCTCGCTCTACCGCCTGGGGCTTGCCAGCCTCTCGTGACTCCGCCGAAGTCCATGGCGCCTCCTTCGGCCATGTGGAAGTCTAAGACGGCGTGGCGGGGAAAAACCCATCGGCGAAGGTGAACCTCTTCGAGGACTTCACCGGTCGCCTGGACATCGCCGGCGCCCTGGGTTCGGTAGAGACCGCGATGTACCTCTACGACGTCGAGCCCGGCGAATCGCTCCCGTATCACTATGAGTACGTTGACGAGTGGCTGCTCGTGGTCGACGGCATAGTCGCCGTGCGCACCCCTGAGGGTGATCTTGAGTTGCGCCGCGGCGACCTCGTCCGTTATCCGGCGGGCCCGGAAGGGACACACCAGGTCATGAACCGGAGCGACGCGACGGCGAGGGTGCTGCTGTTCTCGAAGGCGGCGGTTCCGGCAATCTCGGTCTACCCGGACACCGACACGATCGGCGTTTGGCCTGACGACGATACGGAGTACTACTTCAAGCGCAACACCGCCGTCTCCCGCGACGTCGACTGACAGGTCTCGGGCAGCTCCGCCTTCGCTCCGCGAGCCTCGAGAAGACTCAACCGCTCGTCCTCGGCTGCCTCCCGGCCCATGGCTGCAAGGCGATAGCCCGGCTCGATGTCGAGCGGCTCTGCGATCCGAGCCGTCGCCCGCGGCTCAGCCACATGGACAACCTAGCCTCAGGCGCCCGGCCTAACAAGGGGTCTCGCGTCTGTACCTCGTCGCGGCCGCTCCGGCGAGGCGCGCGCCCGTGTGGGCCAGTGTTCCGGAATGTCACCCGAGCGAGTCGACGGCGACTGCTTGTTAGGCCGACGACTCAGCAGCCGCTTTGAGGTGGCCCAGCCAGGCCACGAGCGATGTGTCGAGGACTGTCTGCATCCCCGCTGCGTCAGCC
>DATFXA010000113.1:0-9747 GCA_035258645.1 Gaiellaceae bacterium | reverse complement strand
GTCCAGCGGCCTTCGCCCGAGTCGTCGACGTACGGCGCAATGTCGTCGAGCTGCGAGCCGTGCTGTTCGAAGGCCGAGTGGAGCAACTCGAGGAGCCAACTGCGGACGACGGAGCCGTAGCGCCAGATGCCGGAGATCTGGTGCAGGTCGAGGTCGTACTCGACGTGGTCCATCAGCTCGAAGCCCTCCGCGTAGGCCTGCATCATTCCGTACTCGATCCCGTTGTGGACCATCTTCACGAAGTGACCCGCGCCGCTCGGCCCGACGTGCGCGTAGCCGTCCTTGGGCGCGAGCGCCTGGAAGATCGGCTCGAGGCGTGAGACGGGCTCATCGTCGCCGCCCGCCATCAGGCAGAAGCCCACCTCGAGCCCCCAGATCCCGCCGGAGACGCCGACGTCGACGAAGTTGATCCCTTTCGCGGACGCCTCCTGGTAGCGCCGCTTGGAGTCGTGGAAGTTCGAGTTGCCCCCGTCGACGATCGTGTCGCCCTGCTCGAGCGTGAGCAGCAGCTCCTGGAACGTGTCCTCGGTGATCTTGCCCGCCGGGATCATCATCCAGAGGTTGCGAGGCTTGTCGAGCTGCTGCGCCAGCTCCTCGAGGGAGTTGGCGGTTCGCGCCCCGACGTTCGGGTCGTACGTCTGGATCTGGTGCCCGCCCTCGCGGAGGCGTTCGGTCATGCCGTTGCCCATCCGGCCCAATCCGATCATTCCAAGCTGCATCGTCCGCCCTCCCCGTTCCTAATGATCTAGATCACAAGGTCTCGGCTCACGCAACCTCCTCGAGCCGGATGCGCGCGACCCGGCGGCCACGCTCCTTGAGCGATTCGAAGTCGCCTGCCGCCTGCGCGCGGATCAACCGCGCGAACCCGAAGGGCTTCCCGGGAATCGGGAGCTCCTCGCCCTGGTCGTCGACCACCTGCACAAAGAGGCCGGTGTTCGGGCCGCCCTTGTGCAGCTGGCCTGTCGAATGGAGGTAGCGCGGACCGAGCCCGTGCGTGACCACGCATTCCGTCTCATCGCGAGCCCTGTCGATCAAGGGTGCGAGCTTCGCTTCCTGGCTGGGGTCGATGAAGGCCTGGATCGCGAAGTAGTCGCCCTCGTTCGCCTGCGCGAACAACTCCTCCGCCGAGGACTCGGGCGCCAGTTCGACGTCCCCGGCGGCGAGGACCTCGTTCGTCTTGTCCTTGGCCGCCTGGACGTCCGGCTGGTCGAAGGGGTTGATCTCGAGGTACGAGCCGGCGACAGCGACCGCGAACTCCCAGCGGAAGAACTCCTGGCCGAGCTCGTACGGGTCCTCCAACCGGACCTCTCCGCGTTGCCGGTCGACGCCGGCCGGCGATTCTCCCGGCGCCGGGACGAGGCCTCTGCCTTTCTTGCCGGTGGACTCTGCGATCAGCTGCTCGGCCCAAAGGCCGAAGCCGCCCGGGGTCTCGTCGATGCAGATCTTGTCTCGGGCGTCATTCCAGCCCTCGCCGAACTGACGGCCGAGCTCGAGTCCCGGGTTGCCGTCGGCAAACTGACACGCCTCGACCATCTCGGCTGTCCTGTCGAAGAAACCCTCCAGATCGATGCCGAGCAGTGCCGCCGGAACGATTCCGAACGGCGAGAGCGCTGAGTACCGTCCGCCGATCGTGGGCTCGCCGTTGAAGACACGCGCGAAGCCGCGCTCGTGAGCGAGGCTCTCGAGCTCCGAACCGGGGTCGGTGATCGCGACGAAGAACTCGCCGCGGCCGCCGTTTCGCTCCCAGAAGTAGTCGAGGTGGGAGCGCGTCTCGAGTGTCGTCCCCGACTTCGACGAGGCGATGAAGACCGTCGCGTCGAGGTCGAGAGAGTCCGCGAGCCGGCGGATGGCGGCCGGGTGCGTCGTGTCCAGGACGTGCAGGTCACTCCCGCCAAAGCTCTGAGAAAGGACGATCGGGGCAAGGCTCGAGCCCCCCATTCCCATCAGGACGAAGGTGTCGATAACGCCCGGCGAAAGGATGTCTTCGACGAACTGGAGCAGGTCGCCGATCTGCTCGCGCATCCGCTGGGGCTCGTCGAGCCAGCCGAGCCACTTCTCCTCGCCCGAGCCGGTCCAGACGGTCGGGTCCCGGGCCCAGATCCGCTCGACGAGGTGTTCGGTGGCGACAGCCACTACCTCAGGCGGCCGCGAGCTCGCCGCGCTTGGCGCGAATGCCGTCGAGCAACTCGGCGAACGAGTCGACGAACTTCTGGACGCCTTCCTCCTCCAGCACACGAACGACGTCGTCGTAGTCGACGCCCGCTTCGGCGAGCTGGTCGAAGAGGAGCCTCGCCGCGTCGAGGCCTTGCTCGAGCGTCAGCGCGACCTCACCGTGGTCCTGGAAGGCGCGGATCGTCTCGTCGGGCATCGTGTTGACAGTCTCGGGGCCGATCAGGTCGTCGACGTAGAGCACGTCGCTGTAGGCCGGGTTCTTCGTCGACGTCGAGGCCCAGAGGCACCACTGCCGCCAGGCGCCTGCGGCGGCGAGAGTGGCCCAGCGCTCGCCGGAGAAAATCTCCTTGTAGCGCTGGTAGGCAAGCTTGGCGTTCGCGACCGCAAGTTTGCCCTTCAGCTCGTCGTGGCCGCCGATCTCGTCAAGGCGCTTGTCGGTCTCCGTATCGACGCGAGAGACGAAGAAGCTCGCCACCGACCCGACCTTCGACGGGTCGCCGCCGGACTCGATCAGCCGTTCGAGGCCGCGGATGTAGGCCTCGGCGACCTCGGCGTACCGCTCGAGCGAGAAGATCAGCGTCACGTTGATGTTGCGTCCTCGCGCGGTCATCTCTTCGATCGCCGGGAGACCTGCCTTTGTCGCCGGGATCTTCACGAACAGGTTCGGCTTGTCGATCGTCTCGTGCAGCAACTGCGCCTGGTCGATCGTCGCCTCGGTGTCGCCGGCGAGGTTCGGGTCGACCTCGATCGAGACGTAACCGTCCTTACCCGCGCCTCCGTCCCACACCTCGCGGAGAACGTCGCACGCCTGGGAGACGTCCGTCTCGGCGAGGCGCCAGAAGATGTCCTTCGGGTCATCTGTCTCATCGAGACATGCCCGGATCTGCTCGTCGTAGAAGTCGCCCTCGGAGAGCGCCTTCTGGAAGATGGTCGGGTTCGAAGTGACGCCGACGACGGCGTCCTCCTCCATCAACCGTTTGAGCTTGCCGCTCTCGAGATCCTGCCGGGAGAGATAGTCGGTCCAGATGCTTTGGCCGAGCGCTGAGACCTGATGAAGACGTGATTCAGACATTGGCCGTTCCCTTCTCGATGTCCTGGATCTTCTGAAGCCTCGTCGTGTACGGCTCGCCGCCGTCGAAGCGCGCATGGAGGAACGCCCGCACGAGGTCCACGGTCAGGGCCGGACCGACCACTTCGGAACCGAGGCAGAGGACGTTCATGTTGTCGTGCTCCACCCCCTGGTGTGCCGAATAGACGTCGTGGCAGACGGCGCCGCGGATTCCGTCGAGCTTCGACGCGGCCACCGAGGCCCCGACCCCTGAGCCGCAGACGAGGATTCCGCGCTCGGCGTCGCCGTTCTGTATCAGCTCGCCGAGCTCGCGTGCCTTGTCGGGGTAGTCGACCCGAACCTCGTCGGTTTCGACGCCGAGGTCGAAGGCTTCATGGCCGAGCGCGTCGAGCTCCGACAGAACGGCGTCGCGCAAACGCACGCCGCGGTGATCGAAAGCGACTGCAACCCTCATAACCGTTACGTTACCCCTGATGGACGGTCCGGAACTCTGGGTCGAACTGGGGCAGCAATTCCGTGTCGATTCGGTGCGCTGCGCGGCAGCGGCGAAGTCCGGCCACCCGACGTCCGCGATGTCCGGCGCCGACCTGATGGCGGTGCTGCTCGCGAAGTACTACCGCTACGACTTCGACAACCCGAAGGACCCGGCCAACGACCGACTCGTCTTCTCGAAGGGGCACGCCTCGACGCTGCTGTACGCGATGTACAAGGCGGCGGGAGTCATCTCCGACGAGGAGCTGCTGACGTACCGCCAGTTCTCCAGCATCTTCGAAGGCCACCCGACGCCACGGATCCCGTGGGTCGACGTTGCTACAGGCTCGCTCGGCCAGGGCCTTCCCTACGGCGTCGGGATGGGGATCGCCGGCAAGCGCCTCGACAAGACCGACATGCGCGTCTGGGTGCTGGTCGGCGACAGCGAGATTGCCGAGGGCTCACAATGGGAGGGCTTCGAGCACGCCGCGTATTACGAGCTCGACAACATCGTCGCGATCCTCGACATCAACCGGCTCGGCCAGCGCGGCGAGACGATGCACGGCTGGGATCTCGACTCCTATGCGAACCGGGCCCGGGCGTTCGGCTGGCACACGATCGAGATCGACGGCCACGACTTCGAGCAGATCGACCAGGCCTACGGCGAGGCCAACGCGACTGACAGGCCCGTAGCGATCGTCGCCCACACGATCAAGGGCAAGGGGGTCAAGGCCGTCGAGAACCAGAACGGCTGGCACGGAAAGCCCCTTCCCGACCCGGACGAGGCGATCGAAGAGCTCGGCGGACTCCGGAACATCACGATCGAGGTCACGAAGCCGGAGCAGATGGGGCGCAAGGCGGAGATCGAGAACGGCAGGCTCGTGCTCCCGCGCTACGACGTCGGCGACGAGATCGCGACCCGGAAGGCTTACGGCGAAGCGATTACGGCGGTCGGGAAGGCACGCGGCGCCGTAGTCGCGATGGACGGCGAGGTCTCGAACTCGACCTTCGCGGAGATCTTCAGAGACGCCATTCCCGAGCGGTACTTCGAGATGTACATCGCCGAGCAGCAGATGATCGCCACGGCGGTCGGGATGCAGGTGACGGGCTGGCGCCCGTTCGCCTCGACTTTCGCCGCCTTCATCTCACGCGCCTACGACTTCATCCGCATGTCCGCGATCAGCCGCGCGAACTACTGCCTCTCGGGCTCGCACGCGGGCGTCTCGATCGGTGAGGACGGGCCCTCGCAGATGGCGCTGGAGGACATCGCGTCGATGCGTGCTGTCCACGGCTCGACCGTGCTGCACCCCTGCGACGGGAACCAGACCGCAAAGCTAGTCGCGAAGATGGCCGACCGCGACGGAATCGTCTACATGCGGACACTGCGCCCGAACACTGCGGTGATCTACGACGCCGACGAAGAGTTCGAGATCGGCGGCTCGCGCACGCTGCGCGAAGGCGACGACGTCGCGATCGTCGCCGCGGGGATCACTCTTCATGAGGCCCTGAAGGCCGCAGATGAGCTGGCCGCGGACGGGATCGAGGCCACGGTGATCGACCTCTACTCGATCAAGCCGCTCGACAAGGACACGATCCAATCGCTGGCGATGCCGATCGTCACGGTGGAGGACCACTGGGCGGAAGGCGGTCTCGGCGAAGCCGTGCTCGCGGCGCTTGCCGACTCGGAGGAACGCCCTCGCCTCGAGCTCCTGGCCGTGCGCGAGATGCCGCACTCGGGCAAGCCGGCGGAGCTCCTTGCAGCGGCCGGAATCGACGCCGAGCACATTGCGCAGGCCGCTCGGCAGTTGGTCGGCGCCGCTGTCTCTGCCTAGCGACCGTCATCAGAGCCGGATCGAGTACGTCCGGCGGACCGCGCTGCGGCCGGACACGGCGGGAATCACGACCCGGGCGCTGACTGCTCCACGCAGAGCCCGGCGATAACGGAACTCAACGATTGCCTGCGTATGCGGGCGCACCTCGCGCATGGAGGCGACAAGCGTTGCGAGCCGCCGACCCGTGCGCGCCCGCACGACAGAGACACGTATCCGGGAAAGCGTCTCCGTCACATTGCCGCGGTTGGCGACCCGAAGCTCGAGCAGACGATGCCCGCCGCGCCTGTCGACGCGAAGACCTCGCAGGCGCAACCGTCTGATGATCTTTCCCGGCACCTGCACGACAACGACGACGCCGAGCCTTGCTCGCACGGCGACGCGCGCGGCGCCGGAGGGCTGCGTGGTCAGCAGCACCAGAGCGTCGTGGTCTCCTGGCTCCGCTTTCCGCGGCACCGTTGCAGAGAGGAGGAGCGAAGCCGAGGTGTGCGCCGGCAGCGCGAGGCGCCTCGGCCGCAGACTCAGCCAAGCCGCGGCGGAGCGCGAGCGCCGAGTGCGGACGATCCGAGGCCGGCCGCGCAGCGTTAGCGCATAGCCGGCCCTGGAAACGTCGACGACGACCCGTTTCGAACCCGAGTTCGTCACCCGAACGGGCATGCGCGTCGTCCCCGTTAGGACAACGCGCGCCGGAGCTGCAGTCAGCGCCACGGGCGTCCGCGTCCCGCTCAAGCCCGTCGACGCGCAGGGGTACACGAAGGCACAGAGCGCAAGTGCTACCGAGGCGACGGTCACCGACCGATTGCGGTGAAGGTGACCGTGGCCGTGTAGCGCCCGGCCGCCGCGAGCGGTAGCGGCGTGGTGAAGCCAACGCTCGTCGCCCACGCATCTCCTGAGAGACCGCTCCGAGCAGACGTCGTCCCGACCAAGAGGTCGGCGGTCGGTGGAATCGGGATCGCAGCCATTGCACCCCCAGCGAGCTGACCACCAAGCTGGCCGCCGGCAGGAGCGGCTGCCATGAGCCCGAGCGGCAGATCGGACGGCACGAACGCGGAACGGTGCACCGTCAGCGCATAGCCGGTAGCGCGGTTGCTGGTCACGGTCACCCGCTCCGACACGGGCGCGGGAGTCTCACCCGAAACACCGTGGCCGAAGCTGATGCTGGGACGCTCGAGGGCTATCGCGAGGACGGGCTGGATGTCGATGTCGACGCCTGCGTTCCCTGACGCGGCGTCGTCAGGAGGCGGAGCGCCGGCGCACGGAGCCGCCAGAGCGGTGGAGTTGCGTGGCGATGGAGCCTCGGCCGAGAAATCGCTCGCGTTCGTATCCGTATCGGTGCATCCCCCTCCGGCTCGTAACGCAGCGGTCGTGTTGCTGATTGCCGGAGCCGGTGCGCTTCCCTCGTAGTCGGTTGCGGAGCCATACCCGATCAGATCGGCGACGCCGGCATCGGCGGAGCAGCTGCCGGGGCTCGGACCGCAGCTGAGCGCGGCTGCGGTACGCACGAGCGCGACCTTCCCGCCCGAAACGGCCATGTTCGTCGTCCCGGTCGCGTCGGGCGTCGGCAGAGGCGCTCCGACAGCCGCAGCCGACGCGAGCTGGACGAGGAAGTGCGCGCCGGGCGCAACGGACCCTGAAAGACTCGTCACCTGCCACGTCGTCCCGGCGCCTGAGGTGTACTGGACCGACCAGCTCCCCAGATCGACGGTCGTGCTGCCGCGGTTGAACAGCTCGACGAAGTCGTTCGTGTACGGCGCGTTCGCGTTGCCACCGCCGGCAAAGACCTGACTGATCAGCATGTCGGAGGAGGCGCTGCGCGCGGCCGGCGCGGCCAGTAGCACGGTTGCAAGGACGAGCATGAAGAGGGTGCGGACTCGAGGCATCGAGACCTCCAATCGGGTCGCGGGACTCATGCCCTGCTTCCTATCGAGGGGTGCCTGTCTGGCGAAAGTGTCCGTCAGCGATTCGGCGCAGATTCGTCACAGACTCGCCGCGGATATGCCTGAGCTGCGTGCGTCTCTACGCTAAGACCGTGGCACTCGTCATCGCCTCGCAGCTCAAGAAGGAGCTCTCCGGCTGGGAGCTCTTCGCTGGCGTCTCGTTCAAGGTCGAGCGCCGGGACCGGATTGCGCTCTCCGGGCCGAATGGGGCCGGCAAGACCACCCTGCTCAGGATCCTCAACGGCGAGACGGACTACCAGGGGGGCAAGCTTGTCTTCTCGAAAGGCACGCGGGTCGCGTTGCACGACCAGCGGCCGCCGCTCGACCAGGGGCTGACGCTCCGCGAATACGTGCTCTCCGGAGCGGCCGACCTGGTCGCCACGGAGCGGGAGCTTCGTGAGCTGGAACAGAAGATGGCGGCCGGGCGGCACGATCCGGCGACCCTCCGCAGCTACGCCGACGCGCAGGCTCGGCTCGAGCACGCCGGTGGCTACGCATGGCGGGAACGCGCGGCCTCCGTCGTCCGTGGGCTCGGTTTCGCCGAACCTGATCTAGACCGGCCGCTGGAGACCTTCTCCGGAGGTGAGCTCACCCGAGCCTCGCTCGCGCGCGCGCTCGGAGGCGACCCGGATCTGCTGCTGCTCGACGAGCCGACCAACCACCTCGACGTGGCGAGCCTCGAGTGGCTCGAGCAGGAACTGCAATCGCTCGACGCCGGCATCATCCTGGTTGCCCACGACCGCTGGTTTCTCGAAGCGGTCACGAACGGCGTCCTCGAGCTCGGCGGCGGACGCTCGATCTACTTCGCCGGACCCTGGCACGCCTGGCGGATCGAGAAGGCGGCGCGCGCCTCGGCCGCGGACAAGACGGCCAACCGCATCGGCGTCGACATCGCCAGGCTCGAACGTTTCGTCGAGCGCTTCCGATACAAGAAGAGCAAGGCGAAGCAGGCACAGGCGAAGCTGACCCAGATCAGCCGGCTCGAGCGTGAGCGGAAGCAGGCGACGGGCGAGCTCGAGTCGCTGACCTTACGCCAGAAGCGGCTCGGCTTCGACTTTCTCGATCCGCCGAGAAGCGGGCGGACGGTGATCGAGACAAAGAGCCTCGAGATCGCCGCAGGGACAAAAGACCTGCTGGACGACGTCGGCCTCGCACTCGAGCGCGGCGAGCACGTTGCGCTCGTCGGCCCGAACGGGTCGGGCAAGACGACCTTGCTCGAAACACTGCTCGAGCTGCGCGAGCCGGTCGCCGGCTCCGCGCGAATGGGCCACGGCGTTGTCCCCGCCTACTTCTCACAGCACGAGGTCGAGCTGGACGAGACCGGCAGCGTCCTGGACTGCGCGCAGAAGGCCACCGGCCTGAAGCGCCCACAGGCGCAGAACCTGCTCGGCCGTTTCCTCTTCTCGGGCTGGCAGGAGCAGGACAAGGCCGTCGTCAAGCTCTCCGGCGGCGAGCGGAGGCGGCTCGCGCTCGCGCTGGTCGTCGCCTCCGGCGCGAACTTCCTGTTGCTCGACGAGCCGACCAATCACCTCGACCTCGAAAGCCGGGAGGCGCTGGAGCTGGCGCTCGAGGCGTTCCCGGGCACTGTGTTGCTGGTCTCTCACGACCGCGCGCTCTTGGATGCGGTCGCTCATCGGACCCTCGCGGTCGAGGACGGGACGATCCGGTCCTACGACGGCGGTTGGGCCGACTACGTCAGGCGGCGCGACGAGCTCGCCGCGCCGACCTCACCCACGGCAGCGTTGACCAAGCCCAAGCGGAGCGCCGAGACGCCCAAGCCTCGCGAGCCCAGCGAGCTCGAGCAGCTCGAAGCCGAGATCGCCACGCGGGAGCAGACGGTTGCCGACCTCGAGCAGCGGCTGGCCGAGGACTGGGCCGACGCCGACGCACTGGCGGCACATCGTGCCGCGCGTGACGAGCTGCAGGCGCTCCTTGCCCGCTGGGAGCAGCTCTTCGACCAGGCCCAGGCGTAGCGCACTACGGGCCGACTGCGAATTCAAGCGCGGCCGGAAGCTGCACCCTGAGATACCTGCCACCGTCGGGCCGATGCGACGCCCAGACGCGGTACGGCAGCCCGAGCCCGTGGAGCTCGCGCGCGAACTCGTACGTCCAGCTGCGGGAGATGCCGCCGTGGTTGAACCCCGTCGCAAGGTAGAACCGCACGTGCCGCAGCCGTAGCCCCGGCGCCTCGCGCCGGACGAGGAGGGTCGGGTCGTGCGCCGCGAGGTCGGCTTCGCTCGCGTGCGCGAAGGGTCCGTCCCGGAAGGGA
>DATFXA010000112.1:0-5637 GCA_035258645.1 Gaiellaceae bacterium | reverse complement strand
ACGGTCACCACGGTCGGCTACGGCGACGTGGTGCCCACCACGCGCTACGGCAAAGTCATCGGCGGCATCGAGATGGTGCTCGGCATCTCCTTTATCGCGTTCCTGACCGCGGGCGTAACGAGTACGGCGGTCCAACGCTCGGAGGCGGCCGCGAAGCAAGCTGAGCGCGAGCACCGCGAGCACGACACCCAAAGGATCCTGGACGGGCTGGCAGAGACGCGAGGCCAGATCGCTGCGCTCGCCAAGCGTCTCGACTCGATCGAGTCGAAGTTGTCGAACTGACTCCTACACCCGGAACCGGTCATTCGCGGGCTTTTTCAGTCGCCCTATACGCGGAATGGTATGCGCGTCGCCGCGCCGCGCCCCGCGGCGATCGCTAGGCCGCCGGCTCCGCAGACGGCGCAAGCTCGGGTGCCGGCGCCCTCGTGAACGGCAGCGCCAGCGCGAGGCCGACCACGTAACCGCCGACGAGAGCTGCGATCGACTCCCAAAGCCCGGGCTTCTGCGTCATGACCCAGACGATCCCGAGCACGAGACCGATGTTGGTGAACTCGGCGACCCAAAGGCCGGGGTGCCGGGTCATCCGCCTGGCGTGCTCGCCGAGGGGGCCAGGGCCGTTCTCCATCAACGCGTGCTTGAGTTTGTGAGCCGTCCGCTCGGCGACGAGCGGGCCCTGGAGCGAGATGACGACGAGACCGGCGATCGCCACGTCGATCCAACGCGTGTCCCACGTCCAGATGTCCGACGTCATCCATGCGCCGGAACCGAAGAGCCCGAGAATGGCGATCGGGAACAGGCGCGAGACCTTGCCGGCGACCATGCCCCACGGCCCGGCCTCGGCGAGCGTCTGTGCCTTGCGCAGCTGCGTGAGACACGCAAGCAGAACGGATGCCGCGCCGATGCCGATGAACAACGCGAGCAGGTGGATGTAGAGAACGACGTGATACGTATCCATTGGCCCCTGAACTCCTCTTGTCGACTTTCCGGTCGCAGACCACTGTAGGGAGGTCGGGGGACATCTTCAATAGGCCGAAAGGCCCGGAGAGAGGCGGTGAGCCTCTCTCCGTTAAGGCTTCGGGTCTTACGGGTTGGAGTGCTTGACCTGAGCCGAGACGCACTTGCCGAACGCGTTGGACTTGTTTGCGTTCGTTCCGTACCTCGACTTGAAAGCCGCCGCATCGGCTTTCCGTTCGGTCCAGCAGGCCTGGAATGCTGCCTTGGTGGCAGCGACCCGAGCAGCGGCAGCCGTCTTTGCCTTCTGCGAGACGCAGTTGCCGAACGCGTTCTTGTGTTTCGGGCCGGTGCCGTAATTGGCCGCGAATGCGGTTGCATCGCCCGACCGTTCGGTGCGGCATTGCGCCGCGGCGTTCGCGTGCTCCGCCTCGTTCTGCTGAGCGAGCTTCGAGACACACTTGCCGAACGCGTTCGACCTGGTCGGGAGCGTCCCGTAGGTCAGCTTGAAGGCAGCCGCGTTCGCATTTCGCTCGGTCGTGCACTGCTTGACTGCCGCCGCCTGGCTGGCAGGGCTCGGCGGCGTGCCGGCCACCGCGAGCGCAGGGACCGCCAGGAGGGCGGTGACGGCAAAGGGGATCAGTTTCCGCATACGACTCCTTTCTTGTGGGTCCGAGCATGAGCGGCTAGTGCCTGGTCAGTGTTCGGTGGTTGTAATGCGCGCGTAAAGCGGCTGGTCGTGAGCAACGCTCACCGCTCGGTGAACGCGTACACGCGGCGATAACCGACGACGTAGAGGCGGTGTGAGTCCGTCACCACGGGCGTGTATTCGCCGTCAGTAGTTCTCTGCCGCAGGACTGAGCGGTGGCTCTTCCGGCATCGGCGAGACCGGTGGGGCCTGCACGCCCGGCGGGCGGAGCAACTGCTCGGTTGGCCGCGACGATTCCATCACGGGGCTTAACGGCGGCAACAGGGTCGTCGGCGCCGGCCCGGGTTCCTCGGCAACCGGTGCGGCCTGAGTGGCAGTCCCATTGGCGACGGCCTCGGTAACTGCGGACGATTCGATCACGGGGCTTAACGGCGGCAACAGAGTCGTCGGCGCCGGCTCGGGTTCCTCGGCCACCGGCGCGGCCTGAGAGGCAGTCACCGTGGCGACGGCCTCGGTGACTGCGGACGAAACCCGGCGCTCGATCTCGAGCTGGAAGATTGCGCTCTGCGCTTGCACCCGGTAGCGGAAGGCACGCCCCTCGCCGATCACCCAGCCGATCAGGATGCCGATGAGCGCGCCGACGATGATCGTCGCGACGCCGAAGCCCGCGGGGAGGCCCCAGACCGAATCGAGCGGGGTCAGCGGCACTGCGCCGACGAGAACTCCGAAGATGCCGCCGCCGACGGCACAGCCGACTCTGACGTTGTCGGCCTTGCGTAGCAGTTGCTCCGCAAAGCGCTCGATGATCTTGGGGTCGTAGCCGGCGGCCGCAGGAGACATCTTTGAGTGATCGGCCGCGCGAGGTCCAAGCTTGAGAACAACCGTGGTTGAATAGGCCCATGCGGCTGCGGCGGAAATCCGAGGCCCCGGCGCCGGTGCGCCGCATTCTCGTCGGCACCGATCGGTCCGAGACCGCGACCCACGCGGTTCGCTGGGCGGCGCAGATGGCGGAGTGCTACGAGGCCGAGCTCGTGGTCTGCCAGTCCGTCCGCGAAGGGATGAACAAGTCCGAGACGCAGCGCGAGCTCGCGGAATATGTCGTCGACGTCGTTGGCCCGGAGGCCCGGCCGCTCGCCGCTCAGGGCGACGACCCGGCCCGCGTGATGGTCGACCTTGCGAAGGCGGAGGACATAGACGTGATCGTGGTGGGCAGCGTCGGTATGAGCGGGCGCAAGGAGTTCCTGCTCGAGAACGTGCCGAACCGGGTGTCGCACAATGCGCACTGCACGGTTGTGATCGTCCAGACCCACCTCGACGGCGGTAAGGGTTGACCCAGGCGGAGGTCGAAGGCAGCCTCCTCGGCCGTGCGACTCGCGTCGCCTCGGTCTTCGCCAAGTACGGCTTGCGCGAGACCCGGGGTAGCGCCGATCCGATCGAGATCCGAGCCCGGCGCCTGCGTGATGCCCTCGAGGAGCTCGGCCCGACTTTCGCCAAGCTCGGCCAGATCCTTTCGACGCGCCCGGATCTACTTCCGCCCGAGTTCGTGATCGAGCTTGCGTCGCTGCAGGACGACGTCGCCCCGCTGACGGAGGCCGAGGTCGTCCAGGTGATGGAGGAGGAGCTCGGCGTCCCCTGGGAGGATGTCTTCGCATCGATCGACTCCGAGCCGCTGGCCGCGGGGACGATCGGGCAGGTACACAAGGCGACGCTCGAGAACGGGGAGCGCGTCGTCGTCAAGGTGCAACGTCCAGGCGCCCGCGACGAGATCATGCGCGACGTCGGTCTGCTTCGGCTCTTTGCGGAGAAGACCGAGAGCCGCGAGGCGCTCCGGCGGATCGTCGACCTGCCGGCGGTCGTCGAGCATCTCTCGGAGTCGCTTCAGCGCGAGCTCGACTTCGAGCAGGAGGCGGCAAACATCGACCGGATGCGGGACGTGCTGCAGCCGTTCTCGCGCCTCGACGCCCCTGCAGTTCACCACCGTTTCACGACGAAGCGTCTCCTCGTGCTGGAGCTCATCCCCGGCGGGCCTGTCCGCGAGTGCCCGCCCGGGCCCGAACGCAAGGAGGCCGCCGCACAGCTGCTCGAGGCGTTCTACCGCCAGATCCTCACCGACGGCTTCTTCCACGCCGATCCGCACCCGGGGAACATGCTCTGGTCGGACGGGACGATCTACTTCCTCGACCTCGGCATGGTCGGCGACGTCCCGCCGGACGTCCGCGAGCGGGTGCTGCTGCTTCTGCTCGCGTTCTGGCAGGAAGACGTTCCGTTCCTCGCCGAGATCCTCCTGCTCCTGGCGCCGGAGCTGCCGGAGGAACTCGACTACGACGCCTTCCGCGACGAGATCGGCGAGCTGCTGGCCGAGTACCGGCACAAGTCGCTGTCGGAGATCCAGCTTGGCCCGATCATGCAGGGGCTGACTGAGATCGCGAGCCGTCACGGGGTCCGACTTCCGGCCGCCCTGGCGCTCGTCGGGAAGGCACTCGCGCAGATGCAGCTGACTGCCGCGGAGCTCGATCCCGAGCTCGATCCCTTTTCAGTCGTCGGGGGCTTCGTCGCCAAGAACCTGCTCACCCGCGTGCGGACGGGCGCCGACCCGAAACGCCTCTTCTACGAGGTCCAGAAGCTCGAGGTACGTGCGAACGCGTTGGTCGAGGCGGTCGAGCGCATCGCCGGCGCTCGTCCGGGCGCTCGCCTCCAGATCGACCTGAAGGGCACAACGCCACTCGAGAACACGATTCGGCGGGCGGCGTGGGCGCTATCGATTGCGATCGCGGCCGGCTCGTGCCTCATCGCAGCGGGCTCGACGGCCTCGGCGCACGTGCAGTCGTGGATTCCGATCACGCTCGGCGTGGCGGGCGGCCTCCTTGCCGTAGTCCTGCTTCTCGGTTTGCGCCGCAGCTGACGTGTTCGATCACCTGACGATCCGCGCCTCGGACGGCGACGCCTCCGAGCAGTTCTACGACACCGTGCTTGCCGTGCTTGGTCTCGAGCAGGATCGACCCGGCAGGTTGGAGTGGGGCGACTTCTCGCTCCGGGAAGCGACGCCGGACGATCCCGTCACGAGGCGGCTGCACGTTGCGTTTCGCGCCGGCTCACGCGAGCTGGTGGACGAATTCTGGGGTGTGGGAACGGAGGCGGGCCACACGAGTGGCGGCGAGCCTGGGCCGCGGCCCGAGTACATGCCTGACTACTACGGGGCGTTTCTGCTCGACCCGGACGGCAACAGCGTCGAGGCGGTCATCCACGAGATCCCTCGAGACGCGGCGACGATCGACCACCTCTGGATCCGTGTCGGCGACCTCGAAGCGGCGCGGCGGTTCTACGAGACGCTCGCTCCTTGGACGGGCTTCGAGGCGCGTGGGTCGGGTCGGTTCGGCGCCGGCTTCGCCGGGAGCGCAGGATCGTTCATGCTCGTCCCTGGCCGGCCAACCGAGAACGTCCACGTCGCCTTCCCGGCGTTCGACAATGCCGCCGTCGAAGCCTTCCATCGCGCTGCGCTCGACGCTGGTTACCGGGACAACGGCCCGCCCGGCGAGCGCCCGATCTATCACCCGGGCTACTACGCGGCCTTCGTCCTCGACCCCGATGGCAACAACATCGAACTCGTCAACCACAATCGGTAGTGGCTAGCGACGTTTCTTTCCGAGCGTCTTCACGACCCGGCGCTCGGCAACGATGGCGACGAGGCTCATCATCGAGCCGAGGATGAAACGCTCGAGCCGGCGCGGGATCCGCATCCGGCTCGAGCGTAGTTGGTTTCCGGATCACTCGTACTGCAGGGCCTCGAGCACGTTGAGGCGAGAGGCCCTGCGCGCCGGTGCGATCGCCGCCAGAACCCCAGCGATCATCGCCGCGACGGTGAAAACGACGAGCGACGCCACCGGCAGCGAGAACGTGACGCCGTACTTGCCGAGCGCATGCGTCACGGCGGCCGCGAGCATGATCCCGAGCGGCAGCCCGAGCCCCGCCCCGATCAGCGCCGTGATCACGCTCTCGTGGCGCACCATCCGCCGGGCTTGCCGCCGCGTCATCCCAAC
>DATFXA010000111.1:0-2986 GCA_035258645.1 Gaiellaceae bacterium | reverse complement strand
GTCGATCCTGGAGCTCGAACGCCCCCACGTCCTCCTCTTCCCGGCCACGTTGCGCGGGCGCGACCTCGGTCCGCGCGTCGC
Source organism: Gaiellaceae bacterium (assembly GCA_035258645.1). GTDB lineage: Bacteria > Actinomycetota > Thermoleophilia > Gaiellales > Gaiellaceae > 13-2-20CM-68-14. The sequence continues at coordinate 2,905 of DATFXA010000111.1, read as the reverse complement.
CGGCGAGCTCGAGTATGGGATGACCGCAGATTGCGTCGATCTCGGGATCGACCAAGGCGGCCGCCTCGTGCAGTACAAGCCTGCTTACGGCGGCAACATCGTCTCGGTCATCATCGGCGCAACGACGCCGCAGCTGGCGACCGCCCGTCCAAGGATGTTCGAGCTGCTCGAGCCCCGGGACACCGAGGCCGAGATCCGTCAGGTCGAGATCGGAGCGCTTCCCGAAGGCACTCGGGTTCTCGGGACGAGCCCGATCGACCCGCCGCCAAGGCGCCTCGACGAGGCTGACATCGTCGTCTCTGTCGGCGGCGACGTCGATCCCACCGTGCTCAGAGCGGCGGCTCAGGAGGCGGGCGCGGCGATCGGCGGCGACCGAGCTGCCTGTGCGGCCGGCCGCGTGCCCTGGGGCGCCGAAATCGGCCTGCAGGGGCGCTCGGTCGCCCCCCGGGTCTTCGTCGCGGTCGAAGCCGACGCCGGCTTCGAGCACATGACCGGGGCCGTCAAGGCGGGAGTGATCGCGGCGATCGCGGCCGACCCGGGCTCGCCGCTGCTGGCGGCGGCCGATGTCGGGCTCGCCGGCGACTGGCGCAAGCTCGCGCCCGCGCTCCTCGACGCGCTGGGCTAGAGAATCCGGGCGCCGAGCGCGCTGGCGACCAACTCGACCGCGAGCTTCGCGGTCTCGTTCTCGTTGTCGAGGATCGGGTTCACCTCGACGACCTCGAGCGACCCCGCGAGTCCGGACTCGGCGACGAGCTCCATCGCTAGGTGCGCCTCGCGGTAGGAGAGGCCTCCGCGCACGGGCGTCCCGACGCCCGGTGCGATGTCGGGGTCGAGTGCGTCCATGTCCAGGCTGACGTGGACGAACCCGGAACCGCCGATGTGGCGGAGCGCTTGCCGAATGACGCGCTCGAGGCCGAGCCTGTCGACGTCGCTCATCGTGTAGACGGCGATGTCGAGCTCCGACAGGAGGCTCGCTTCCGCGGTATCGAGCGACCGGACGCCAACGAGCGCGACGCGGTCAGGCGTCACCGCCGGGAGCTTCCACGCCTCGCTCTCGAACTCCGGGCCTGCAAGGCCGAGCGCAACCGCGAGCGGCATCCCGTGGACGTTGCCCGTCGGCGACGTCTCGGGCCGGTTGACGTCGCCGTGCGCGTCGATCCAGAGCACGCCGCCGGGGCCGTGCACGCGGGACAGACCGCCCAGGGTCCCGATCGCGACCGAGTGGTCGCCGCCGAGCACCAGCGGGTGGAGCCCCTCGTCGACCGAGCGCGCCACCAGTTGAGCCACCCGCTCGCACGCCTGCTTGATCGGCGCCAGAAAACGAACGCGCTCGTTACCCATCTCGGTCGCCTCGGGCACCGCACCCTCGACGTTTCCCCAGTCGAACACAGGCCTCCCGAGGCTTTCAATCCGCGGCTCGAGGCCCGCGTAACGGATCGCGGATGGCCCCATGTCGACGCCGCGGCGACCGGCGCCGAGGTCGAGGCTCGCGCCGATGAGTGCAACGGGCCTCCCCTCCGTTTGCACGCTCACGTCTCGGAAACTACCCTCGCAGGGATGGACGGAGCCGAGAGTCAGGGGATCCGCGTCCTGCTCGCGGATGATGACCGGACGTTTCTCGACGCCCTACGTGAGCTGATCGACGGGCAGCCGGAGCTGGGCGTCGTCGGCGTCGCCGAGAACGGCCTCGAGGCGATTGAGCAGGCCGACGACCTGCATCCCGATGCGGTCGTGATCGACCTGCACATGCCGTTGGTCGACGGGGTCACAGCGGTTGCGCGGCTTCGGCACGATCACCCGTCGCTCTGCCTGATCGCCCTCACCGGTGACGCCGCGCCAAAGCTCCACAACGCGGTCAAGGACGCCGGAGCCGACGGCGTGCTGTTGAAGAGCGAGCTGGTCGAGGTCCTGGTCGAGCGACTCGCAAGCGTTCGCAAGAAGGAGCAACGCGAGCCCTGAGCCTGCGGCGCAGCCTCTTCGCTCTTACGTACGACCGCCAGGTGGCGAAGGTCGAGAAGGCTGGCCTACGGGCGATCCGGGAAGAGCTGCTGTCAGGCGCGACCGGACAGGTACTCGAGGTCGGAGGCGGCACAGGCGCGAACCTCCCCCATTACGGCGCCGGGGTAGAAGCGTTGACGATCACGGAGCCAGAGCCGGCGATGCTGCGGCGTCTGACGCGGCGGGTCGAGGAGGAGGCGCCGGACACAAAGGTCGTCCAGGCGCCGGCCGAGCAATTGCCGTTCGACGACGATTCCTTCGACGTTGCGGTATCGACCCTCGTGCTCTGCGGAGTCGACGACCAGTTGCGTGCCCTCAGAGAACTACGCCGGGTGCTCCGCCCCGCCGGCCGGCTGATCTTCATCGAGCACGTCCGCTCCGACGAGCCCGGCCTCGCACGCTGGCAGGACCGCCTCAACGGCTTGAACAAGTTCGTCGCCTGCTGCGACTGCAATCGCCGAACGCTCGACTCGATCAAGGCCGAGGGCTTCGAGATCACGGACGTTCGGCACACCGAGCTCGAGAAAGTGCCACGGTTCGTCCGCCCGCTCATCGCAGGAACTGCAACCGCGTAGTGGTGAGGGCCGGAATCGCAACGAACGCGGAGCCACCGGCGGCACCAGGTGCTGGGACGTGGCTTCGGCGCGCCGATGAAAGTGGCGAGGGCCGGAATCGAACCGGCGACACCACGGTTTTCAGCCGTGTGCTCTACCAACTGAGCTACCTCGCCGTGCGGTTTCGAGCACGATCGACGGGGCAATCCTATCCGCGGTTGTCGTGAGCGGATCGCAACTGCAGCTCCGAAAGATTCCAGCCAGCCACGATGCGCGCCTGCGCTTCAACAGGAACGCTGACCGAGTGCATATTCGCTGCCTCAGTACTCGAGGCTCTCCGTCATCTCTCGACG
>DATFXA010000110.1:0-5011 GCA_035258645.1 Gaiellaceae bacterium | reverse complement strand
GCGGGCGAGGTCCGGATCAGAGGCCGGCCGTGCTCGGCGAGCGAGCGCGCCAGCGTGGCGTAGATGTACTCGTCCGGAAAGTAGAGCGGCGTCGCGTGGGCGAGCGCGACGACGAACCGGATCAGGAAGCTGGCGCCGACGATGCCGGCGAGCACGACCCGCGCAGGGATCGCCGAGATCCACGCGAGGCCGAACGGCAGCCGCAGCTCTTCGGTCCGCGGGGCCCTGAAGTCGATCGCCACGCAGTGCTCATCGGCAGCGACGAAGCATCCCTTGAACGAGGGACGGACGAGTGACTACGAAGCGGCGCGCTCGTCGCCGTTCGCACGTTCCGCGGGTACGAACAGGCGGCAGTGCGGGCACTTGAAGCCTTCGCGGCGCGAGCCCTCGGCGAGCAGCTCACCGTCGAACGGCTTCTTGCAGTGGGGACAGACGGTTCCCTGATCGTGCACTTTGGTCATGGAACTCGAAACTACCATGAGTGGTTTCGCTCACCCACCATTCAAGGGATCGACGGGCGGCGTTTCGTCGAACAGAGCGGCCCTCGATCTCTGCGGCCATGGGCCCGACCCAAATACCCATGCCTTCTGTGCGAGGATCCTGCACGCCCACGCGAGGAAGGGACGGAGCATGGTCAAGATCACCGACAAGACCGACTACAGCCGCTTCGTGCGGCCGAACGACGAGGACGAGGGCATCTGGCTCGACAACCTCGAGGTCCACCTGGTCACACACCCAGCCGGCCAGATCAAGGAGATGCACGTCCACGATCCGCCGCAGGATCACGTGATCACGATCCGCTCCGGGCGGATGCGCTGGACGGTCGAGGGAGAGAGCCTCGACGCCGGGCCCGGCGACGTGATCGTGACGCCGGCCGGCGTCGCACACTCGTACATAGTCCTGGGCGAAGAGCCGGCACGGGTCGTCTGCGTCGATGCACCGACACGACCCAAGCCGGACGGATAGCCGTGAGGTGAGCGAACGCAAGGTAAGGATCGTCGGCGTCGGCGGCTCTTTGGCGACCATCTCGAAGAGCCGAGTCGCTCTGCGCCTCGCGCTCGCCGGGGCCGAGGGCGCCGGCGCCGAGGTCGAGCTGCTCGACCTCCGCGAGCTGAACCTGCCGATGTACGACCCGGATGACGAACAGGAGCCGGGGGAGGCTGCTTCCCGGCTGATCGAGTCCTGCTATGCCGCCGATGGGCTGATCTGGAGCACCCCGCTCTACCAGGGGACCATCTCGGGCGCGCTCAAGAACGCGCTCGACTGGCTGCACCCGCTCGGCTCCCGCGACCCGTCGTACCTGCACGACAAGGTGATCGGCTTGATCAGCGCGGCCGGTGGGACTCAGGGCCTGCAGGCGATCAACACGATGGAGTTCGCCGTCCGGGCGCTGCGCGGGTGGGCCGTTCCGTACGTCGTTCCGGTCGCCTCGGCCTGGCAGGCGTTCGGCGATGACGGCGAGGTGCGCGAGCAGGCGGTTGCGATTCAGCTGGGGACGCTGGGCGAGGAGGTCGTGCGCGTGGCTGAGCGGTTCGCGACACACGAGTCGCCCGACCACCAGGCCGAGTGCAACCAAGCCGCCGAGCGAGTCGCCGCGGCGGTCTCAGCCTAGCCTCGTCCCGCTTCCTCTGCGGCGGTGCGTTCGGCGGTCGGGATGGCCTCGAGCCGCTCGTCCGGAATCGGCTCGCCGCTCTCGATCGAGACGCCGTACGTGCCGGCCGCCAGCCGGGCCTCGGCGCGCTCGACGGCGGCCAGCTCCTGGCGCAGACCTTCGGCCAGGCCTTCATCGAGCTCGTCCTGGTAGAGATCACTGGCGAGGTTGCCCGGGTCGAACTCGTCGGCCTCCTCGCCCGTGTCTGCGTGCCGAAGCTTCCTCAGCGCCAGCTCGATTCGCTGCCGCTCCGCCGCTAGGAGCTCTCGTGCCCGTTCGGGGTCCACGGTGTCACGTTATCGTCATCGCTCGGGCACGCGGGGCCGTGGTCGCCAACGCCAGCGCGTAGATCCCGACGGCGGCGGAGATGATCATCGAGCTCGGCGGGAGAGTCGGGAAGACGTAGCTCAGCGTGAGCCCGATCCAGATCGACGCGACCGCGAACACGGTTGACAGCAGCAAGCCGACGTAGGCGGTTGCGGTCAGCCGGTGCGCCGCACCTGCAGGCGCCGAGAGTAGGCCGAGCAAGAGCAGGGCGCCGACAGCCTGGGTGGCTTGTGCCGCGACAAGGCCGAGAAGCGCGAGAAAGCCAAGCCCGAGCAGACGGACAGGCACTCCCTGGGCAGCGGCGACAGCGTCGTCGATAGTGGCAAAGAGCAGCGGGCGCGCGATCGCCAGCAGAAGGGCGCAGGCGACAACAGACAGGGCAACGGAGATCCGGACGTCGGATCCACTGAGCCCGAAGATCGAGCCGAACAGGACACGGACGCCGGCCGTGCCGTTGCCTGCGCTGCGCTGGGTCGTGAAAATCGTCAGGAAGAGAACGCCGAGACCGAGTGACCAGGCGAAGAACGAGCCGATAGCGACGTCGTCCCCTCGGGCTCGGTCTCCGAGGAGGCCGATCACGATCCCGCCCAGGATCGTCGCTGCGAACACGCCGGCGAGGATGTCGAGCCCGAATGCTGCCGCTGCCAACCCGCCCGTGAAGGCGACGTGACTGAGCGCGTCGCCCGCAAAAACCTGGGCGCGGAGCACGACGAAGTAGCCGACGAGGCCGCAAGCGAGCCCGACAAACGTGCCCGCGAGCAAGGCGTTCCGCATGAACTCGTGCGCGAAGATCAAGCCGCCTCGAGCGCGAGCCGTGCCGACGCTTGTCGCCTCCGCCTGAGCCCACGCCCGACGCGTACGAGGACGTAAAGCCCAAACGAGAGCGAGGTGACGTAGAAGCCGACCGGGTAGATCGAGAAGAAGGCGAGCGCGAGCCCGAGCCAGGTGACGGCCAGCGCGAGGGCGACCGAGAGGATGACCCCCGGCACCGGCCGCGCCGTCAGCCGGTGGGCGGTCGCGGCCGGCGTGACGAGCAAGGCGAAGACGAGCAGCGCGCCGGTGATCTGGCTCGTCTCTGCGACCGCGAGGCCGAGCACGAGCAGGAAGCCGAAGCCGAGAGCTCTGACCGGGACCCCTGCGGCGTGCGCGACGTCGGCGTCGACCGAGGCGAAGAAAAGGGGCCGGGCCGCGATCGCGACGAGGCCGACCGCCGCGATCGCGACGACGAGCAGGACGACGACCTGGTCCGTGGTGACGCCGAGGAAGGTGCCGAAGAGCAGCGAGTCGAGGCTATTCAGGACGCCGTGGTAGAGGCTGACGAAGAGGAACCCGAGCGCGAGCGCGAGCGCCTGCAGAGAGCCGATAGCGGCCGACTCGGCGCTCAGGCTGCGGCGCGTTCCGGCGATCCCGGCGAGGGCGAGCGCCCCGAGGCCGCAGAAGCCGAAGTAGCCGACCGCGAGCGGCAGGCCCGCGAGACTGGCGGCAGCGGCGCCGGGAAACGCAATCACCGACAGCGTGTGCCCCGCGAACGTCTGCCGGCGCAGCACCATGAACCAGCCGGTGACGCCGGCCATGACCGCGACGATCGTCCCGGCCGCGAGCGCATTGACCATGAACGGATAGGCGAAGAGCTCGTGCAGGTCGGTGATCGGGTTCCACGAGAACCCCTGGAAGGCGGCCGCCTCAGGCATGCCGGTCACCGTGCACAAATGGAGCGTCGGGCTCCCCGACGACAACGAGCCGTCCGTCCGACGTATGCAGCACTTCGATCGGCGCGCCGTAGAGCCGCGAGAGCGTCGCGCTCGTGATCACCTGCTCGGGCGCGCCTTCGAGCGCGCCGCCGCCTGCGAGGTAGATGACGCGGTCGAGGTAGCCGACGATCGGGTTCACGTCGTGTGCGACGAGCAGGACCGCGACGTGCTCCTCCTCACAGATCTGCCGGATGAGGGAGGCGACCGAAGCCTGGTTGGGCAGATCGAGGCTGTCCAGGGGCTCGTCGAGCAGCAACAGCTGCGGCCGGCGAACGAGCGCCTGGGCGATCAGGAGGCGCTGCTGCTCGCCGCCGGACAGCACGCCGATGGGACGTTCCGCGTAGGCCGAAGCGCCGACGAGCTCGATCACCTCGTCGACGCGCGCCGCGTCTCGCTTGCGGACCTGAGTGCCCGGGAGCGGGATCCCCCAGCGTGCTCCGTCGAGCCCGAGGTGAACGAGGTCGACGCCGCGGATCCTCGTGGCGGAGTCGAACCCGTGACGCTGCGGGAGATAGCCGATCTGTCCCTTCGCGGCGCCGGGAGGTCGGCCGAGGATCGACGCTGAGCCGCCTGCAAGCGGCAGCAGACCGAGGATCGCCTTAATCAGCGTCGACTTGCCGGACCCGTTCGGGCCGAGCACGGCGACGAAGTCGGCCTGGTCGACGGTGAGGGAGACGCGGCTCCAGATCGTGCGGCCGCCGAGTCGTACCGCGGCGTCCGCGAACGCGATCGCGATGTCTTGCTTGGCACCCGCCACTGTGGGGGACGCGGCCGTGACGCTCACCGGCCTGTCGCCTGTGCGAGGGCGGCCCCGAGCGCGGCCAGCTGGCGCGACTGCCAATCCTGGAAGCTTGCCGACGCCGGCTCCGGGGTCTCTGTGATCATGGTCACAGGGATCCCACGCTTGCGGGCGGCATCGGTGATGCGCTGGACGTCCGGGGTGCTGTTCTGGCTGTTGAAGACCCAGACCTTGATCTGCTTCTTCGCGATCTGGCGGTCGATCGTCGTCCTGTCCGCGGCTGTGGGCTCGGTGCCCTCTGTGATCGCGTTGAGGAAGCGCGGCGGCGTCAGCAATCTCAGCCCGAGGGCCTGGGCGAGCGGGGCGAAGACGCTCTCCGACGCGCCGACAGGAACGCCGTGGTACTTGCGCCTGATCGTCGAGAGCAGCCTCTTGTAACGCGCGAGCCCGCTCGTCTCGAAGTGAGCCTTCTGCTGCGCGAAGTAGTCGGAGCTCTGCGGTCGGAGCTTGTCGAAGCCGCGCACAATCGCGTCGACGACGAGC
>DATFXA010000109.1:0-6636 GCA_035258645.1 Gaiellaceae bacterium | reverse complement strand
ATGACGCTCGGGAAACGGATGGTTGGCATCCGGGTCGTAGCTGAAGACGGCGAGCACGTGACGTTGGTAGCCGCGATCGTGCGGAACTTGCTTCGCCTTGTCGATGCCCTCTTCTTCTACTTCGTGGGCTTTCTGTTTGCGGTGACCTCGTTCCGCGGGCAGCGTCTCGGCGATCGTGCTGCGCACACGATGGTCGTCCGCCGCTAGACGACACCGGCAGCACATCTAGCTACCGCAACGGCAGTGCCCAATCCGTTCCCAAACGTCCTCTGAGTGCTTCGCTTATCCATCCCACAGAGGCGGTCGAACCCTAGGAGCAAAGCCACTTCCCGCCAGGTCGGACCATCGGCCGCCGACCGCCCTCCGACTTCTGGGGGGAAGCGTACGGTCGGTGCGTGATCATCAGCAAAGGAGGCTCTAAACCGCATGGTTATGCCAAAAACTCATAAGAAATCATTATGACGAAGCGCGCCGCCCTGCCGTGATCAGGCGGCGGCGAGCGCGGCGAGCACTTCGTCGCCGTAGCGCTCGAGCTTGGTCGGGCCGACGCCGGGAACCGTCGCCAGCTCGGCCATCGTGCGCGGCCCTCGTTCGGCGATCTGCTCGAGCGTGGAGTTGTGAAAGACGACGTAGGCCGGCACTTCGTCGGCCTTCGCGCGCTCGAGGCGCCACTGCTTCAGCGTCTCGAAGGCCGGCGGGAGCTCCTCCTCCAAGCGGCGCGGGGGTGGATCGCGGCGGGTCTCGACCCCGAGCTCTGCGAGGAAGCGGCTCGGGCGGCGGGTCCACGTCAACGCCAGGTGTCTGCGGGCCCGGGTGATACCGACGTAGAGCAGCCGCCGCTCCTCGGCGATCGCCTCGGCGTCGCCGAGGGCTTGCTTGCACGGCAGCTCGCGCTCCTCCATCCGCGGCAGGAAGACGGCCTCCCACTCGAGGCCCTTCGCACGATGCAAAGTCAACAGATGCACGCCGCCCTGCGCGCCGTGGTCGAAGCGCTCGCGGAGCCAGGCGATCCAGGCGCCGACATCGCGCGTGCCGTCGTCGAACTCCTCGGCGAGCTTGACGAGACGCGCGAGGTCTGCTTGCCGGGTCAACTCGCGCTCTCCGAGGCCCGGAGGCGGTCGCTCCTCCCAGCCGTGCTCGATGGCGAGTCGCCGGACGTCGTAGGCGACCGAGCGCGAGGAAGACCCCTCGAGCCGCTTCAGAAGCTGTCGCGCGGCGTCACGGGTCAGCAAGGCAGCGCCCTGGAAAGGGATCTCGGCATCGCCGAAGGCTTCCTCGAAGTCGACCGAGCGGGCGTTCAGGCGGATCAGCACGGCCATCTCCTCGAGCGGCGTCCCGGCGGCATGGAGCTCGCGGATGCGTTCGACGACGAACGTGGCCTCGGCGTCAGGACCGTCAAACCCGCGCAGCTCGGGGTCCGGCCCGGGAGCATGCGTCGTCCGCAGCTCCTTCTCCGCCCCGCCGAGCCGCGGCACGAGCCGGTTCGCAAGGGCGAGCACCTGGGGCGTCGACCGGTAGTTCGACTCCAGCCGTACGACGGTCGCGTTCGGGAAATGCTTCGGGAGCGACAACAAGTACTCGGGCGTCGCGCCCGTGAACGCGTAGATCGACTGGTAGTCGTCGCCGACCGCGCAGAGCTCGTCGCGCTCGCCGAGCCAGAGCTCGAGCAGCGTCTGCTGCAGCAGGTTGACGTCCTGGTACTCGTCGACCGTGAAGGCCCGGTAACGGTCGCGGACCTGGGCAAGTGCCTCGGGCTCGTCCTCGAGCAGCTTGATCGCCAGCGCCAACAGGTCCTCGAAATCGAGCGCGCCTGCGTCATTCTTGCGACGCTCGTACTCGCGGAAGACGCGCGCCATCAGGTCGTCGGGAATCGGTGGCTCGTGCGTTCCGAGCGAACGCCGGTAGGTCTCCGGCGTCAGGCGACGGTTCTTCGCCCACTCGACCTCGGTCGCCAGGTCGACAGCAGGCCGGAACCGATACGGCCTCGGCAAGGTGTTGCCGATCTGTCGAAGCAGCAGGGCCTTCGAGGCGAGGATGCGACCAGGCGGCTCGCCGCGGAACCAGCGGAGCTGCGCAAAGGCAGCGGAGTGAAAGGTCCGCGCGCGCACGCCCCCCGCCCCGAGCTCTTCGAGCCGGCTGCGCATCTCGCGCGCCGCCTTGTCGGTGAAGGTGACCGCAAGGATCTGGTCGGCGCCGAACGTGCCCTGCACGACCTGGTTGGCGATCCGCCGCGTGATCGTGGTCGTCTTGCCCGAACCAGCGCCCGCGAGGATGCAGACCGGCCCGCGCACCGTCTCGACGGCACGCCGCTGCTCGGGGTTCAGCCCGTCGAAGATCGCGCTCGCGTCCACCGGGCCACCCTAGCCCTGCGATGTGACGGCGCTGTTACCGCTTCGGGCCGAAACGCGGAGGGACTGTCCCTCCCTTTACACGCCCGGCCTGACAAGCCCGGCCTCATAGGCCGCAATCACCGCTTGCACCCGGTCACGCACCCCCAGCTTGCGGAAGATGCTCGAGACGTGCGACTTGACCGTTGCCTCGGTCAGGTAGAGGCGCTCCGCCAGCTCGGCGTTCGAGAGGCCGTGCGCCATCAGGCTGAGGATCTCGCGCTCGCGGTCGGTGAGCTGCTCGAGCTCCTCGGCGCGTTCGGACGAAGCCGGCTGTGCGAATTGATCGAGCAGCCGCTGGGTCGCCTCGGGGCCGAAGAGCGAGTTTCCGGCGGCCACGACGCGGATCGCATCGACGAGCGCAGCCGGCTCGACGTCCTTGAGCAGGAAGCCGCTCGCCCCGGCGCGGATGGCGGCGTAGACGTACTCGTCGAGGTCGAAGGTCGTCAGGACGAGCACACGCGCCCGCGCCCCGCTCTCGACCAGCCGCCGCGTCGCCTCGACGCCGTCCATGTTGGGCATCCGAACGTCCATCAGGATCACGTCCGGGTCGAGCTCCCGCGAGAGCCGCAGCGCCTCCAGGCCGTCGGCGGCCTCACCGACGAGCTCGAGGTCAGGCCGCTCGTCGAGCACCATGCGGAAGCCGCTGCGCACGAGTGGCTGGTCGTCGGCGACGAGGACGCGGATGCTCACAGGGCCGCCTCGACCGGGAACCGCGCCGAGACCGCGAAACCACCGCCCGGATCGGGGCCGGCGGTGAACGAGCCGCCGTAGACCGCAACACGCTCGCGCATGCCGATCAGCCCGCTGCCGGCGCCGTCGCCGTTGCCGGCTCCGACCCCGTCGTCCCGAACGTCCACGTCGAGCCCATTCGGCCGGAAGCGCAGCGAGACCTCCGCCCGGCTAGCCCGCGCGTGCTTGAGGGTGTTCGTGAGTGCCTCCTGCACGACTCGGTAGGCAGAGAGGTCGATGCCGGCGGGTAGCTCTCGCGGCTCGCCTTCGATCGTGATCGCGACGTCGAGCCCCGACGAGCGAACGTGGTCGACGAGCTCGTCGAGCCGGTCGAGGCTCGGCTGCGGCGCGTACCCTGGCCCGTCACCGCGGACGATGCCGAGCAGCCGGCGGAGCTCCGCAAGAGCGTCACGGCCGGTCGTCTCGATGCTCTGCAAGGCTTCTCGAGCGCGTTCGGGCTGTGAGTCGAAGACGTCATTCGCGGCCGCAGCCTGCACGACCATGACGCTGACGTTGTGCGCGAGCACGTCATGGAGCTCGCGCGCGATACGCGCCTGCTCCTCCGCGGCTGCCCGAGCCGCCTCGGCCGCGCGCTCTCGTTCGAGCCGTTCGGCGCGCTCCTCGAGCGCGGCGATGTAGCGCCTCCGGACGCGGATGCTGTCGCCGATCACCCAAGCAAGCGAGAAGCCGACCAGGCGACTCAACGCGCCGGGCCACTCCGAGGTATGTCCGTACGGAAACGCAAGCACGAAGATCGCAACCGCGCCCGCCGTCAGCGAGACGCGGCGTTCGCACTGATCGGCGACGGTGAACAGCGCGACTCCCGCGGGGAACGGATTGCTGTAGCCCCAGATGGCGAAGATGGCGAAGGTCGCGCCGGTCGTGATCGCGAGGACAGCCAGCGGGTTCCTCCGCCTGACGAGCAGAGCCAGGCACGCGACGAGCGCGAGCGGCACCCCCAGGCTCTGCCGATCGTGGCGACTGACGGCGCCGACCGTCGTCGCCAGCGCGACGACGACCAGCGCCCAGTCGACGATTCGGGGATGCCGCTGCAACCAGTCGACAACCATCGCGAGCCAACGCTACGTGTCTCGTGACGTGTCGCGCCAGCCGCCGACGACGAGCGCTGCGGCCGCCCAGACGACCAGCACAGCTGCCGTCGCGGCTACCGACATTCCGATCGTCGGCCCCTGCCGCGCCGCCGTACCGAGGGCCGTCGGGGTCAAGTTGTCGAGCGCGACGCCCGGGAGGAGCTCCCGGACGACGCCGAGCGACGCGATCTGCGCGATGAGCGGCGTCACGGCCAGCCGGAACGCGAGCACGATCCCGATTGAGTAGGCGCGCGAGCCCGTCACCGAGGCCAAGCCGTACGCGAGCAGGAAGTAGAAGACGGCGCTCAGCATCACCCAGAGGCCGGTCACCGTCAGCAGGTAGGTCGACGGCTGCGGATGGAACCCCGCGAAGACGACGCTTGCCCCGGCCTCGAGCGCATACGCCACCGCGACGAACGGAACCACGAAGGCCAGCGCGGCCGGGATCCGCGAGAGGAACAGAGACAGGCGCGAGCGGCCGGTGACGGCGAGCTCGCGGTAGACCCCGGCGTCGGAGTCGCCAGACCCGGCTAGCGCGCCGACGATCGCGGCGGCGACGGCTGCAAGCGCGGCGATCGCCCAGCTGATGTGGCCGAGCATCGTCACGCCGCCGACGGGGCCGTGCTTCATGGGGTCGATCAGATGCAGGGTCTCGCTGACCGCGTTCACGATCACGACGACGCCGATCGTCAGCAGCGCGGTAACGAGGACGAGGCCCCGCCGCTTGCGCAACTTCAGCAGGTCGGCCGAGATCAGCCGACGGTTGGGGAGTTCCAAAGCAAGGGTGCTCATGCTGCGTTCTCCAATCTGGTCGTGACTTCGAGGAAGCGCTGCTCGAGCGAGGGCTTGATGGGCTCGAGGCGGTAGACGTCGAGCCCCGCATCGACGAGACGGCGGTTGAGGTCTGGGAGGGCGTCGACGTCACGAAGCGTGACGCGAAGACCGTTGCCGTTGTCGCTGACGAGCTCGACCGCGGGATGCGCGGCAACGAGCGTCCGAGTACGGGCCGTCTCGCCGGTCTCGATCAGGGCGCTCGGTCGCCCGTTGGCTTGCAGATCGGCGATTGCGCCCTGGACAACGATCTTCCCCTGGTCGACGATCGCGATGTAGTCGCAGGTCTTCTCGACCTCGTCGAGCAAATGCGACGAGAGCACGATCGTGCGGCCGCGGCCGACGAAGGAGCGGACGAAGCCGCGGAACTCCAGGATGCCGGCCGGGTCGAGCCCGTTCATCGGCTCGTCCAGGATCAGCAACTCGGGGTCGGCGATCAGGCAGCGCGCGATTCCGAGGCGCTGCCGCATTCCGAGCGAGTACGTCTTGACGCGGTCGTCCGCCCGCGCCGTGAGCCCGACCTCCTCGAGCGAGGAGTCGATCAGCTCGTAGGCCTTGCGGCCGCGGGCGGCCGCGACGATCTCGAGGTTCTCGCGCCCGGTCAGGTGACCGTGGAAGCGCGGCTCCTCGACGATCGCCCCCACCCGGGCGAGCGCTTCTGCGCGGCGCGCCGGGACGGGCAGACCCAGAAGACGCATCTCTCCGTCGCTGGCGGAAGTTAGCCCGAGCAGCGTCCGGATCAGCGTCGTCTTTCCGGCACCGTTCGGGCCGAGATAGCCGAAGGCGACGCCGCGGGGAACGGCCAGGCGGACGTCGTCGACGACAGTGCGATGGCCGAAGCGCTTGGTCAGCCCTTCGGTCTCGACAACTAGGTTGTTCGGTGAAGTAGTCATGCCTCGACGGTAGGCCGCTACACCAACGTGCGCATCGGGCGCGAGACGGAACTTCTGCGCCTGCGGGATGAATCGCCCCTCCTCCGAAAGTCGGAGACGGCGGCCCTCCGCCAGCGCCCCGAAAAAGAGAGGTGGCAGCCCCAGGACGAGACGCCGGGGCCCGCCATTGGCGTGGGTCCCGGCCGCGGGCAGCCTGAGCTCGAGTTGCAAAACGAGCGAAAGGAACCGCGATGAAAGCCAATCTGGCAGCTCGGGCGGCGCGTTGGAGCGCCGCCCACTGGAAGCTCGCGACCTTCGGCTGGATCGCCGTCGCGATCGTCGCCGTCGTGGCCGGGACGGCCGTGGGCACGCAAAAGTTGACGGACCAGGAGACCGCGACGCGGGAGGCGGCACGCGCCGAGCAGATCCTGGCCGATGCGGGGATCAAGCGCACGGCCACGGAGAGCGTCCTCGTTCAGTCGACGCATCTGACGGCGGCTGACGCGAAGTTCCGTCGGACGATCGGGGCGGTCGTCGCCGGCCTGAACCACCGGCCGGAGACCGCGAACATCCGCTCGCCCGTTACCCCGGGCAATGCGGACCAGATCTCCGGCGATGGCCATTCGGCTCTCGTCCAGTTCGACCTCCGTGGCGACGCCGACACCGCGAGCAAGCGGGTCGCTCCCGTGCTGAGGGAGGTCGCCTGGCTACAGCAAAGGCACT
>DATFXA010000108.1:0-20926 GCA_035258645.1 Gaiellaceae bacterium | reverse complement strand
AACTCGGGCACCGAGGCGACGATGGACGCGATCCGCGTCGCCCGGGCGCTGACCGGCCGCGACACGATCGTCAAGATCTTCGGCTCCTACCACGGTCACCACGACGCGGTCATGGTCTCGACCGGCAACGTCGACGTCTCGGGGTTCCCGCCGGACGACCTGCCGTCGGTCGGCTACGGCGCCGGCCTGCCGCGGGCGACCATCGACCTCACCGTCGCCGTACCGTTCAACGACGCCCAAGCGATGGAGACCCGGATCGAGCGGCTGGAGTCCGAGGGCCGCGCCCCGGCGTGCGTGATCATGGAAGCGGCAATGATGAACCTCGGGATCATCCCGCCGGAGCCGGGATACCTCGAGGCGGTTCGCGAGCTCGCCAGCCGCCGTGGGATCGTGCTGATCTTCGACGAGGTCAAGACGGGCTTCACGATTGCCGCCGGCGGCGCCACCGAGCGCTTTGGGGTCCACCCCGATCTCGTCACGCTGGCGAAGTCACTCGGCGGCGGACTGCCGTCGGGAGCGATCGGCGGCACCGACGAGGCGATGCGGGTCGTCGAGGACGGCAGCGTCTACCAGGTCGGCACGTATAACGGCAATCCGCTCTCCATGGCAGCCGCCCGCGCGAGCCTGGAGGAGGTCTTGACCCCCGACGCTCACGAGCACCTCGAGCGCCTGAACGAGCGCATAATCGCCGGCTGCACGCGCGTGATCGAAGAGCACAACCTGCCCGGTTACGCGATCGGGATCGCGGCCAAGGGCTGTGTGACGTTCTCAAGCGAGCGCATAGTCGACTACGCGACCTTCCGCGCGAACCAGGACGCGGAGCTCACGGATCTCGCCTGGCTCTATTCCATGAACCGCGGCATCTTCATGACGCCGGGTCGCGAAGAGGAATGGACGCTGAGCGTCGCCCACGATGACGACGCAGTAGACCGATACGTCGCCGTCTTCGCCGAGCTCGCGGCCGAGTTGACCCACTAACTATTGAAGGACCTATGACTGACTGATTCAGTCGATCAGGTCCGCCATTCTGCGGCGTCCGGAACGACTTCCCGGTCAACGGCTGGGTTTCTCGCCGGACGCCCGGACCGTTTGCGCGGGGACGAGCGCCCGCGGGGCGGGGCGTCCGGTTCCCGTCTAACTAACGAGCCCCTTTACAGTCCCACTTGTGAGGGCAACGACCTGTGTGGTACGAAAAGCACCACGGGGTCTCATAAGAAGGAGGAAAAGTGAAGAAACTCCCTCGCTGGGCGATCGCGGCCGTGACCGCGACCGTCCTCGTCGGGCTGATCGCCGCCGCTGCGTCGGCGCGCACCAGCTCATCAACGAAGCAGGCAGCGTCGATCAAAGTATGCGCGCTGCTGCCTGACACGGTCTCGTCGACTCGATACACGCTGTTCGACGCGCCGTATCTGAAAGCCGCCTTCAAGAAGGCCGGGGTCGCGGCAACCGTCGTGAATGCGCACGCGGATCCGCAGAAGCAGAAGAACCAGGCGCAGCAGTGCCTTGCTCAGGGGGCGAAGGTCATCCTGCTCGACCAGCTCGATCCGGTGTCGGGCGCCTCGATCACCAACCTGGCCGTCGGCCGGGGCGCGAAAGTGATCGACTACGACCGCCTCGTCGTCCACAGCAAGGCGGCGTACTACGTCTCGTTCAACAACCCCACGGTCGGCAGGCTGCAGGGCAAGGGTCTCGTAGCCGCACTTAAGGCGAAGGGGACGTATTCGCAGCACCCGGTGATCGCCGAGCTGAACGGCGACATCAAGGACAACAACGCCATCCTGTTCAAGAAGGGCTACGACTCGATCTTGAATCCGCTCTACAAAGCCGGCACGTTCAAGAAGGCGACGTCCGGTGACCAGTACACCGAGTGGAGCCCGACCAAGGCGCGGACGATCTTCGACCAGATGCTTGCCCGCAACGGCAACAAGATCGACGCCGTCCTCGCCGCGAACGACGGACTCGCCGGCGCCGTTATCGCGTCGTTGAAGGCCCACGGCCTCAAGGCCGTTCCGCTGACCGGCCAGGACGCGACGCCGACCGGCGTCCAGTTCATCCTCGCCGGCTGGCAGTCGGGCACCGTCTACAAGTCGGTCAAGAAAGAGGCGGCCGCCGCCGCAGCGGCAGCGATCGCACTCGTGAAAGGCACCAAAGTCCCGGGCGTGAACAGCAAGGTCAGCGGCACCAAGTCGATCCTGCTGACCCCCGTCTGGATCACGAAGAAGAACTACAAGCTCCTCTTCACCGATGGCTTCCTGAAGAAGAGCCAGGTCTGCAACGGCCAGTACGCGAAGTACTGCAAGTAGAAGACCTCTCGCGGTGGAGGCGCTCACGTTGAGCGCCTCCACCGTGGTACAACCCCGCTCGTGAACTCGACTTCGACGCCGACCCCGACGCTCGAGCTGCGGGGGATCTCCAAGAGCTTCGGATCGGTTCAGGCCCTCAGTGACGTCAACTTCGAGGTTCGCGATGGCGAGGTGATGGCGCTCGTCGGCGACAACGGGGCCGGGAAGTCGACCCTGATCAAGTGCGTCGCCGGCATCAACTCGATCGATGAAGGTCAGATCTTGTTCGACGGCGAGCCGGTGACGATCCACGGGCCCAAGGACGCCGCGAAGCTCGGGATCGAGGTCGTCTACCAGGATCTCGCGCTCGCGGACAACCTCGACGTCGTGCAGAACATGTTTCTCGGCCGCGAGATTCACGATCCCGCCTTCCGGCTCCGTGAGGCGCCGATGGAGCAACGGACGGTCGAGACCCTGAAATCGCTCTCGGTGACGACGATCCGCTCGGTGCGACAAGCCGTCGCGACTCTCTCCGGAGGCCAGCGCCAGTCCGTCGCGGTCGCGCGCGCTGTCCTCTGGAACAACCGAGTCGTCTTTCTCGACGAGCCGACCGCCGCACTCGGGGTCGCGCAGACGCGACAGGTCCTCGACCTGGTCAAGCGCCTCGCCGATCAGGGGCTGGCCGTCGTGCTGGTGTCCCACAACCTCGTCGACGTCTTTGAGGTCGCGACCAGGATCACCGTTCTCCGGCTGGGCCGGAACGTCGGCGTCTACGACAGAGACAAGACGAACGAGCAGGAGATCGTCGAAGCGATCACCTTCGGGTCGCCGGCGCCCGAGGAAACAGGGGCAGTCGCGTGAGTGCGCTACGCGTCCGGTTTGGCTGGAGAGCTCTGGTCGGAATTTGTGTGCCGGTTCAACGACGCGCTCGCGCGGTCGCCGCATGAGTAGCGCTGCGCCGGCCGACGTTCAGGCCGCCGCCGAAGACCAGAACAGCATCGGGGCCATCATCCGCGCCCGATGGGAGGCGATCCGAGGGGGCGACGTCGGCAGCCTGCCGGTGATCATCGGGATCATCGCGATCGGGCTCTTCTTCAACGCGAAGTCGCCCATCTTCTTCAGCGCCGTCAACTTCCAGAACCTGATCGGGCAGCTGGCCGGCGTGACCGTGATCGCGGTCGGCGTCGTCTTCGTACTCCTGATCGGAGAAATCGACCTTTCGATCGGCTTCGCGAGCGGTCTGTGTGGAGTCGCCGTCGCCTATTTCCAGCAGGCAGGGACGGGCCATGACTACCCCGGACTCGTCGCGCTTGCGCTTGCGATCGGAACCGGCCTCTTGATCGGACTGATTCAGGGGTCGGTGATCGCGTTCATCGGCGTCCCCTCGTTCGTCGTCACGCTCGCCGGGCTGCTGATCTGCCAGGGGCTGATTCTCCAGATTCTCGGGACCCAGGGCGTGATCGGGATTCAGGACAAACAGATCAACGACATCTCGAACTACATCCTGACGAAGAACACCGGCTGGATCGTCGCGACGATCTTTGCCGTCGGGCTCGCCGCGTCCGCCCTCGGTGGGTACGTAAGCCGGCGGCGGGCCGGGCTCCCGACCGGGAACCTCCTGCTGACCGTCGGCAGGGTCGTCTTCTTCGCAGGTCTCGCGTACGCAGCGGTCGCCGTCTGCAACAAAGCGCAGCCGCGCCCAGGCTTTCCGCTGGTCGGCCTGATCGTCGTCTTCTTGGTCGGCTTGGGCGGCTACGTGGCCAGCCGAACGACCTTCGGCCGGCACGTCTACGCCGTCGGCGGCAATGCCGAGGCTGCGAGGCGGGCGGGAATCAACGTCAAGCTGATCCGGATCCTGGTCTTCATGATCTCGGGCGCGATGGCGGCCATGGGAGGGGTCATCCTCGCCTCCCGCCTCAACGGCATCGACCTGACCGCGGGCGGGGGCACCTTGCTGCTCGACTCGATCTCGGCGGCTGTGATCGGCGGAGTCAGCCTCTTCGGCGGCCGCGGCCGGGTGATCGGCGCGCTCTACGGCGGCGTGATCATCGGCATGGTCGCGAACGGCATCGACCTGCTTGCCTACTCCGACGCGATCAAGTTGATCAGCACCGGCGTCATCCTGCTCGGCGCAGTCACGCTCGACACCGTGTTGCGGCGCCGTCAGGCGACCGTCGGCCGCTAGCCCCGGCGCCCTCGATTCAGCGGGCGATCGTGACTTTGTTCAGCCCTTCCGGCCGGTCGGCGTCGTAGCCCTTCGTCTGAGCGAGCGCGGCCGCGAAGAGCTGTCCCGGGACGACCGAGAGCACAGGTGCCAGGAGAGGGGTTGGCGCCGAGGGAACCGGTAATGCATAGGCCGCGCCGATTTGGTCAGCTGCGCTTCCGGAGGCGACGATGGTCGCGCCGGCGTCCCTGACCCGGGTCGCCGCTTCGACAACCGCCGGGAGGCTCTCGTCTCCCGAGGCGATCGTCCAAACCGGAAAGAGCGGATCGAGCGCGGCGACAGGCCCGTGCGCAAGGTCGGTCGCGGTCAGCGGCTCGGCCGCTATGCGACACGTTTCCGTCAGCTTCAGCGCGACCTCGCGCGCAGTCGCGAACTCGAGGCCGCGGCCGATCACGTACATCCTGCCGACGAACGCGAACGAGGTCGCGACCGGCCGCACGGCAGCCTCGAGCGGGTGGAGGGACCGGGAGAGAAGATCCGCTGTCGAACGCAGCCCGTCCGCCAGGTCGGCGCCCCGCCCGGCGACTCCGCCCGCGAGTAGTGCTAACGCGGCGAGCTGGTTCATGTATGTCTTCGTGGCGGCGACGGCGCGCTCGTCTCCCGCGGCGAGCGGGAGCGTCGCATCCGCCGCCTGCTCGAGCTCGCTCCCCGAGTCGTTGGTCAGTGCGACCGTGAAAGCGCCGCGCGAGCGAGCCCGGAGCACGTACTCGACCACGTCAGGGGTCCGCCCCGACTGCGAGAGCGCAAGGACGACCGACGACGAGAAGTCGAGCGGCGCGCCGTAGTAGACGCTGAGCGAGATCGAGTCGCGGAGAGCCGTCAGGTGCGGAAGAAGCCCGAACGCATACACGCCGTACGTGGCTGCGTTGTCCGAGGAGCCGTGCCCGACGAGTCGGATAACGGTCGGGGAGCGCTCCGCGATTGCGCGCGCCAGCGCCGCGTACTCGCGCTCATGCTCGAGCAGGCTCAGCAGCGCGTCCGGCTGCTCGTGGATCTCGCGCGCGAAGATCTCGCCCGGTGGGCCTCCGTCAGGCCGCGCAAGGGCAAGAGGGTCAGGCGACGACACGAGCCTCTCCTCCCACGAGCACGCGGTCGACCTCGAGGTTGTCGTCCACGACAACGATGTCCGCAGGCAGTCCGACTTCGAGGTGACCAACCGCCAGCTCGCCGATCACGCGCGCCGGAACCTCGGTTGCCGCGGTCAACGCGTCTTCCAACGGCACGCCGAGGTTGTGGAGATTGCGCACCGCTTCGATCATCGTCAGGAGCGAACCCGCGAGGACGCCGTCGGGGCCGCGGGCGACGCCGTCCCGGACGGAGACCTCGAAGCCCCCGAGGCTGTAGGCACCGTCCGCTCCGACCGCGCCGGCGCCCGCGATCGCATCGGTGACCAGAGCGACCCGGCCGGCTGCCGCGCGCCAGACGACCTGCGCGGTCTCGTCGGCGAGGTGGATGCCGTCGACGATGATCTGGACGACGACGTCCTCTCGTGCCAGCGCGGCACCGACCAGCCCGGGGTCGCGGTGCCGAAGCGGGGGCATGGCGTTGAAAAGGTGCGTCACAGTCCGAATACCCCGCGCAAAGGCAGCTTCGGCCTCGGCGGCCGTCGCATTGCTATGCCCTGCCGAGACAGTGATCCCGCGAAGCTGCAGGAGATCGATCAGGCCTTCGGCGCCGGGAAGCTCAGGCGCCAGCGTGACGAGGCGGACCGGCCCGGCGCCGATGATTCGCTCGAGCAGCGCCGCGTCTGGATCGCGCCGGTAGGCGGGGGGATGCGTCCCGAGGCGTGCAGGTGCAAGGAACGGGCCCTCGACGTGGACGCCGAGGATCCGGGGACCGCCGTTCGAGGAAGGAACCGAGCGGAGCGCGTCGAGCAATTGCTCCTCCGGAGCAGTGATGAAGGTGGGCAGATAGGAGGTCACCCCGGCTTCGAGCAACGCATCTCCCACGCGGAGGAAGCCGTCCGCGTCGGCTTCGAGCAGGTCGACGCCACCGAATCCGTTGACCTGCAGGTCGACGAACCCGGGCGAGGCGACCCCGCGGCCGTTCGATGAAGCGAGGCCGTACGCTGCAACGACCCCGTCCGAGATCTCGACGTCGCCCGGAACAAGCCTGCCGGCGACGAGAGCCGCTTCGACGCCGAGCCTCATCGCAGCGCCCTCCGCACACTGCCGCCGCCCCCGTCCAGCCGTTTTCGGGCGGTCTCGGCATCGATGCCGGCAAGGAGCGAGACGATCGCGACCTTGGCGCTCCCGCCCGCCGCCTCGAGGGCGTGCTCGACGTCGTCGCCGGGGGCGCCGGTGGCAAGCTCGACGGCGCGGCGTGCCCTGGCGCGGAGTTTCTCGTTCGTCGGTGCGACGTCGACCATCAGGTCGCCGTACGTCTTGCCGAGCCGGATCATCGAGATCGTCGAGATCGAATTGAGGACGAGCTTCTGCGCCGTCCCGGCCTTGAGTCGAGTTGAACCGGAGATCACCTCAGGCCCGACGACGACGGCGATCTCGTGCAGGGCGATGCGTGCGAGCTCGGAGTCAGGGACGGAAACGACGCAGGCCGTCAGGGCACCAGCTTGCGTCGCGGCCTCGAGCCCGCCGAGCACGAACGGTGTCCGGCCGCTCGCGCTCACTCCGACAACCGCGTCGAGCCCGGAGACGTCGATCCCGCGGACCGCGTCCGCGCCGGCGCGCGCGTCGTCCTCGACCGTATCCCGCTCGGCGGCCGTCCCGAGGCCCGCGCCCGCGACAAGAGCGACCACTCGTCCTTCCTCGGTTGAGAACGTCGACTCACATTCGGAGGCGTCGAGCTCCGCCAGGCGGCCGGAGGTCCCTGCCCCGACGTAGACGAGGCGGCCTCCATCCCGAAGCTTTTCGACGATCGCATCGATCGCCACGGCGAGCTGGTCACCTGCCGCCGCGACGGCGGCCGGAACGAGCGCATCCTCGCGATTGACAACCTCAACGAGCTCCGACGTCGTCAGCTGCTCGTAGTCTGCGGCCCCAGGCGACCGGCCCTCTGTGACCAGCTCGTCCAATCTGGGCCGATCAGTCTGCTCGCTGGGCACGAAACGCAGTCTAAGCGCATGGTTGCTCAGTGGTCAATACCATTTCACGTCTCCGTCACCATTTTGGTCTTGTTTTTGACACGGCCCGTCTCGTATGCTGCGTCTCCGCAATGGCCGACCTCTTACTCGAGCATGTGACCAAGATGTTCTCCGGCGGAGTCGTCGCCGTCGACGACGTCTCGCTCCGAATCGCCGACGGTGAGTTCATCGTGCTTGTTGGACCGTCAGGGTGCGGGAAGTCGACCCTGCTTCGGATGGTCGCCGGTCTCGAGGAGGTGAGCGAGGGCAAGATCTCGATCGACGAGACAGACGTCACCGATCTCGCACCCCGCGCGCGTGACATCGCAATGGTTTTCCAAAGCTATGCGCTGTACCCGCACATGAGCGTGCGCCAGAACATCGCCTACGGGCTGAAGGTACGTCGCACGAAGAAGGACGAGATCGCGCGCCGGGTCGGCGACGTCGCCGAGATGCTGGGTCTCGACCAGCTGCTCGATCGCCGGCCTGCGCAGCTGTCGGGCGGCCAGCGCCAGCGGGTGGCGATGGGCCGAGCCATCGTCCGCGAGCCGAAGGCGTTCCTGATGGACGAGCCGCTTTCGAACCTCGACGCCAAGCTCCGCGTCGGCATGCGGGCCTCGCTTGCGCAACTGCACCACCGGCTTCGCACGACGACGATCTACGTGACCCACGACCAGACCGAGGCGATGACTCTCGGCCAGCGGGTCGCGGTCATGCGCGACGGGCGCATTCTCCAGGTCGACGCTCCGCAGCAGTTGTACAACGAGCCACGCGATCTGTTCGTGGCCGCGTTCATAGGGACCCCTGCGATGAACCTGGTCGAGGCCCAGATCGACGGCGACGAGGCGGTGTTCGGTCAATATCGAGTTCCTCTTGACGCCTCTCGCCGACCGGCGCCGGCGCGCGGCCGTCGGGTCGTCCTCGGCATCCGGCCGGAAAGCTTCGAGGACGCCGCCGCGGCCCGGACCGGAGCGCCGGAGATCGAAGTCACGCCCGTCGTCGTCGAGGAGCTGGGGTCGGATGCTCACGTCTTTTTCCCGGTCGAGGCCCCGAAAATCGCCGCAGAGACCGCTCAACAAGCCGAGGACGCGACCCTGCTCGTCGAGGACGAGGCCCTCTTTAGCGCGCGCGTCGATCCCCGAACGAGAACGCGGGTCGGCGATCGCCTTCGCCTTGCCGTCGACCCGTCGCGGTTCCATTTCTTCGACCGCGAGACAGGGGCAAGCCTGACGACGGCGGACGAGGGACGCTCCCCGTCCGAGCCGCTTGAAACCGTGACAACGGCCCAATGACGAAGCAGCGCGAGACGCGCGAGCGTGTCCTCGACCTGATCGACGACCTCGGGCTTGGCGAGGCGATCCCGTCCGAGCGCCAGCTGAGCGCCGATCTCGGCGTCTCCCGACTGACGGTACGCGCCGCCCTCGACGACCTCGTTCGCGACGGCTATCTCATCCGCCGCCGCGGCTCGGGCACATTCGTCAGCGAGCCGAAGATCGCCCAGGAGCTGACGATGACGTCATTCACCGAAGACATGAGGCGCCGAGGGATGAAGCCGGCGAGCCGGACTCTCAGCCTCGAGGTCGTGCCCGCCGGCGCGCAGCTGGGGCGGTTCCTTCACGTCTCACCGTCCGAGCCGGTCGTCGTCGTCAAACGGCTGCGCCTTGCCGATCGCGAGACCATGGCGATCGAGACCCTGCACGTGCGGGAGTCTCTCGTCCCCGGCTTGAGCGGGAAGGAGCTCGAAGATCACTCCTTTTACGAGCTTCTCCGCGATCGCTACGGGACCGTTATCTCCGACGGGGTGCAGACGATCGAGCCAACCGTCACCGACGCGGACGAGTCGGCCGCGCTAGGGGTGCCTCTTCACTCGCCGGCGTTTCTGTTCGAGCGCTTCACGCGCGACGCACACGGCAACATGGTCGAGTTCGTGCGCTCGGTCTACCGCGGCGACCGCTACCGGATCGTTACCGATTTGAGCACCCAACCCGAGGCCCGGGACGCACGGGCACCGCGACTGGACGGCCGTAACTCGTCGTAGCGAATTGGTCTTGACATTCTCCCAAGTGGTATGAGAAAGTCCGGAATCGTGGCAAAGTGGTATATACCAGCAACTCGGCCGGCCCACGCCGCCTCCGTGTCGCCACAAGGGAGGAGCAAGCGTGGGCGGTCCACCAACCATTTGGGGGATCGTCAATGAAGACACGCATCATCGCCGCCGTCGCGCTTGCGGCCGCGCTCGCAATCCCGGCTGCGACCGCGTCGGGCGGCACAAACAAGGCCTCAGCCTCGAGCATCACCGTCTGGCTGATGACGGACGCTCAGAACGGCTGGCCGGCGGCAGTCGCAAATGCGACGAGCCAGTTCAAGGCGCAGCACGCCGGCGTCGACGTCAATGTCCAGTACCAAAGCTGGGACACCGTGCTGCAGAAGTTCGACGCCTCGATCGCGGCGAATGACACGCCCGACGTGATCGAGCTCGGCAACAGTCAGACGGCGAAGTACATGGCCGCGGGCGCGTTCCAGGGGATCAAGCCGAAGAACTACCCGAACTCGAGCACCTGGCTCACCGGCCTCAAGCAGTCGTGCACGTACGGCGGCCACACCTTCTGCGTTCCGTACTACGCCGGCGCGCGCGCCGTCATCTACAGGAAGGACCTGTACCGGAGCGTCGGCCAGAAGACGGCACCGACGACGTACAAGACGTTCCTGGGGGTCAACACGAAACTGATGAAGAAGTACGGCGGCAACTCGAACTTCTCAGCC
Organism: Gaiellaceae bacterium; assembly: GCA_035258645.1. Classification (GTDB taxonomy): domain Bacteria; phylum Actinomycetota; class Thermoleophilia; order Gaiellales; family Gaiellaceae; genus 13-2-20CM-68-14. The sequence goes on along the minus strand of DATFXA010000108.1, from coordinate 10,578 downwards.
TTCTACGAGCCCGGCCAGAACTGGTACGTCGCGATGTCCTTCGTGTTCGACTACGGCGGCCAGATCGCGATCAACCAAGGCGGCAAGTGGAAGGGGGCGCTCAACTCGCCGCAGGCGATCAAGGCCCTGACCGCCTTCAAGGGAATGGTGCTGAAGTTCTCGCGGGCGAGCAAGACGAACGACGAGGCTCACCCGTTCCCGAGCATTCCGTTCGCCAAGGGCCGAGCCGCCGCCTTCATCGGCAACGGCTGGGAGTGGCCTTATGTCCTCAACCCGAAGGGTGGCGCAGCACCGGCGTCCTTCGAGAAGAAAATGGGGGCGTACCCGATGCCGAGCCATATCAAGGGCCGGTACCTGCCGACATTCCTTGGAGGTTCCGACATCGGCATCCCGTCCTCGAGCAAGAACAAATCGCTTGCTGCCGACTGGATCAAGGCCTTCACGGGCACGGCTTCGCAGAAGCTGATCGCCAAGGCCGGCAACGTTCCCAACACGACGACGCTCCTCAACGTCAACGCGAAGATTCCGGCCTTGGCGCCGTTCGCCAGGGCGGCGAAGTACAACTGGTTCGTTCCCATCGCGGCGAACTGGGTCAACGTCGAGAACGCCAACACTCTCAAGACGATGTGCACCAACATCCTCACGAACCGCATGAGCGTGGCCAAGGCGACGCGCACGGCCAGCTCGCAGATCACGAAGATCCTGAACGCAAAGTCGTGAAAGACGCACCGGGCAGCGGGATGCTCGACAGGTGAGCTCCCGCTCCCCGGCTGCCGCGGCGTCAGTCGCCGCTCCTTCCGTGTCGAGGCGCCGTCCACTCGGGCGGCGCCTCCGGCGCGCTCTGGCGCCCTACGGGCTCCTGGTTCCGGCCTCTGCGGTGATCGCAGCCGTCCTCGCCTACCCGCTCTACTACCTCTTCCGGCTTTCCTTCCAGCACTACGGCCTGTTCCAGCTCGTTCGCCACAAGGGCGAGGACATCGGGACAGCCAACTACGCACAGATCTTCCACGACAGCCTCTTCTGGCACACGCTTCTGCGAACGGTCGCCGTGACGGCCGTCTGCGTGGTGCTGACCGTCGTGCTCGCGACGCTCATCGCGTTGCTGCTGGCCGAGCTCAGCTCCTGGGTGCGTCTGCTCTTGACGGCCGGCCTGATCTTCGTCTGGGCGACCCCTGTCGTGGTCGCCATCTCCATCTGGTCGTGGATGGTCGACTTCGAGTTCGGCGTCGCCAACTGGACCCTGACGAAGCTCGGCATCGGGAACTTCAATCACCACGACTGGTTTGCCAATCCCTGGAGCGGTTGGGGCGTGATCATCTCCTTGATCGTCTGGGGCGCGATCCCGTTCGTCGCGATCACGCTGTACGCGGGCCTGACTCAGGTCTCCAGCGAACTGCTCGAGGCGGCGGCGATCGACGGCGCGAGCCGCTGGCGCAGCTTCCGTGACATCACATTGCCGCTGCTGAAGCCCATCTACCTGATCGTGATCAGCCTCTCGATCATCTGGGACTTCCAGGTCTTCAACCAGATCTGGATCATCACCAACGGGACGCCCTCCCCTGACTACTACATGATGGCGGTCTACTCCTACGTCACCGCTTTCAAGATCAGCGAGTACGGCCTCGGCTCGGCCATCGCTGTCGTGATGGTCGCGATCATGGCGCTGATCAGCGTCTTCTACATCCGCCAGATGGTCAGGCTCGGAGAGGTCGAATGAGCTCACCGCTGGCCGGAGCGCCGCTCGCCGGATTGAGGCCGCTGAAGCGGCGGAGCCGCCGCAGGCGCGCCCGCCGGTGGGGTGTGGACGCCCTTGGGCTCCTCGTCTTCGTCGTGATGATCTTTCCGGTCTACTGGATGGTCACGACCGCGTTCAAGCCGGGATCGGAGATCTTCGCGAACACGCCGGTCTGGTTCCCCACGCACCCAACGCTGTCGAACTTCTCCGACGCGATCCACAGGCCACACTTCTGGAGCTCCGTCAGGAACAGCGTGATCATCGTCGGCTGCGTCGTCGGCCTATCGCTGGCCCTGGCTTTCCTGGCCGCACTCGCGCTCGCGAAGTTTCGTTTCTACGGCCGCAAGGCGTTCATCGTCCTGATTATTGGCGTGCAGATGGTGCCCTTGAACGCGCTGATCATCCCGATCTACCTGGTGCTCGCAAAGGCGAACCAGGTCGACAAGCTCAGCGGCGTCATCGTCACCTACCTGACATTCGTGCTGCCGTTCACGATCTGGACGTTGCGAGGATTCATGCTCGGCGTGCCCCAGGATCTCGAAGAAGCAGCGCAGGTCGACGGCTCCACGCGGTTCGGCGCCTTCGTCCGGATTCTGCTGCCACTGATCGGCCCCGGGCTCGTGGCGACCTCGATCTTCGCGTTCATCCAGGCGTGGAACGAGTACCTGATGGCGTCCGTCCTGATCCACAGCGGGAACAAGCAGACGTTGACTCTATGGCTCGCGAGCTTCACCACCGACCGTGGAACCGCTTGGGGGCCGCTGATGGCAGGCGCGACGCTGACCGCCTTGCCCGTGGTCCTTTTCTTCGTCGCGATCCAGCGGCGGATCGCGTTCGGCCTCACCAGCGGCGCCGTCCGCGGATGAGCGGCGAGCTCGAGCGCGCCGCCGCGGCCTGCCTCTTCCCCGGCTTCGAAGGCACCGCCGCTCCGGACTGGGTCCTTCGGTGGGTCGAGCGTGGGCTCGGCGGTGTGGTCCTGTTCGGCGGCAACATCGAGAGCCACGCGCAGGTCCGAGGGCTGACCCGGCGGCTCCGCGGCGAGGGCGACCTACTCGTCGCAACCGACGAAGAAGGCGGCGACGTCACTCGCCTCGAGTCTCGAACCGGCAGCTCGTACCCGGGAAACTGGGCTCTTGGCGCGGTCGACGACGTCGATCTGACAGAGCAGACCGCCGCTTCGATCGCGAACGAACTGGCCGCGGTCGGCATCAACTTCGACTTCGCGCCGGTCGCAGACGTCAACTCGAATCCCGACAACCCCGTGATCGGGGTTCGCTCGTTCGGCTCCGAGCCCTCCCTCGTTGCTCGTCATGTCGCGGCGTTCGTGAAGGGCCTTCAGGGTCAAGGGATAGCCGCGTGCGCCAAGCACTTTCCAGGCCACGGCGATACGTCGCAGGACTCCCATCTCGAGCTGCCGGTGGTAGGCGGCGACCTCGACGAGGCACTCGAGCCCTTCCGCGCGGCGACCGACGCCGGCGTACGCTCGGTCATGACTGCGCACGTCCGCGTGCCTGCACTCGACGACGAGCAGGCGACGCTGAGCCCGCGAATCCTGCAGGAGCTCCTGCGGGAGGAGCTCGGCTTTGCCGGCGTGGCGATCACGGACGCCCTCGAGATGCGGGCGGTCAGTGCGACTGTCGGAGTCGAGGAAGGAGCGGTCCGCGCGCTCGCAGCCGGCGCCGACGCCCTCTGCCTCGGCGCTGAGGTCGACAACCGACTCGTCGAATCGACTCACGGCTCGATCATCGAGGCGGTCAGGTCAGGCCGACTAGCCGAGGAGCGCCTGGTCGAAGCGGCAGGTCGTGTTGCCCAGCTTGGCGCCTGGGCACGAACGCCGCGGACGGGAGCTGCCAAGCCGGGGCTTGGCGCCGAGACCGCGAGACGAGCACTCGAGGTCATCGGCGACGTTCGGCTCTCCGACGCGCCGCTCGTCCTCGAGCTTCGGCCGCCTGCTTCCATTGCCGCCGGCGAGCCCGAGCTTGCGGTTGGCGACCTGCTCGGTGCCTCCGAGACGATCGTGCTGGTGGAAGGCGTGCCGGCGCCGGCATCGCCCTCGAACGGACGCCCGCTGGTAATCGTCGTCCGCGACGCACACCGGCACCAATGGGAGCGCGATGCCGTCGAGCGGCTACTCCGGCACGAATCAGGAGCCGTGGTGGTCGAGCTGGGACTACCGGTGTGGCGTCCTGAAGACGCGCTCTGGATCGGCACCCTGGGGAGTGGCCGAGCAAACCTCGAGGCGGCCGCCGAGGCGCTGCAGGATCGGACCGGCGATCTGTAACGCCACCGTCCCTCGCGGGACTGAGACCCTGACAACACCCGAGGGGTCGCAAAGGAGAGGCAGATGAACGACACGCAGGGAGCCGTCTACCTACAGACGAACGACGCCGAGCGGAACGAGGTCGTCGCGTATACACGCGGGGACGACGGGTCGCTCAGCTATCTCGGCGCCTATGCGACCGGAGGACGAGGCACCGGCGAGCTGCACCTGCCGTCGCAGAGCTCGGTCGTCGTCAGCGGGGACGGGAAGTGGCTGTTCGTCGCCAACCCCGGCAGCGACGAGATCTCCCTCTTCGCGATCGACGACCACGGGCCGAGGCTTTCGGACACGACGTCGTCCCAGGGGTCGCGGCCGACCAGCATTGCCGTCCACGGGCAACTCGTCTACGTGCTCAACAACGGCTCCGCCGACATCCAGGGGTTCGAGATCGCGGACGGCAAGCTCCGGTCGCTCGCCGGTTCGAAACGCCCGCTGAGTGAGGAGAGCGCCGACGGGGCCCAGATCTCCTTCAGCCCCGACGGCAAGACGCTCGTGGTCACGGAGCGCGGCACGAACAGCATTAGCGCCTACGCCGTCGACGACCGCGGCTACGCGGACGGGCCGGCGACGATTCCCGCGGCCGGGCAGACGCCCTACGGCTTCGGCTTCACGAACGGCGGCGCACTGGTCGTGACGGAGGCGTTCGGCGGCGACATCGGCAAGGCCGCCGCATCGTCGTACTCTCTGGCGGCACCCGGCAAGCTGGAGCCGGTCAGCGGCTCCGTCGCCGATACGCGCAGCGAGGTCTGCTGGGCGGCGGTGACGAAGGACGGCCGCTATGTGTTCGTCACCAACTTCGGCGACTGCACGATCTCCAGCTACAGGATCGGCGAGGACGGCGACATCGAGCTCGCGCAGGCAGTGGCCGGCTCGACGAGACTGGGCAAGGCCGGCATCCGAGACGAGGCGATCAGCTCGAACGGACGCTTCCTCTACGCCCTCGACGCCGACGCCCAGAAGGTCCACGGCTGGAGAGTCGACAGCGACGGAAAGCTGGACGAGATCGGCGCGTTCGACGGCGTGCCGGTGACGGTTGCAGGACTCGCCGCAAGCTGACAGAGTCGAGACGTGCCACTGATCTCGCGCGGGTTCCACGGTCGGCGGAGCGAGGGCCCGGCCGACCGGATTCCTCCGGGGCAGCACCTGGTGGACGACTTCCCGGTGCTGTCCGCAGGGCCGACACCGCACACGCCGCTCGAGGAATGGACGTTCTCGATCGAGGGTGCCGGCGAGCCGAAGAGCTGGACGTGGGAGGAGTTCCAGGCGCTGCCGAGCGAGGACGTCACCGTCGACATCCACTGCGTCACCAAGTGGTCGAAGCTGGACACCATGTGGCGAGGCGTCTCGATGGACACGCTGCTCGGGTCGGTCGACTATGACGCGGACTACCTGGTCGCGTTCTGCGACGGTGGCTACACCACCAACCTGCCGCTCGAACATGTCACCGACGGCAAGGCCTGGATCGCCTACGACTATGGCGGCGAGCCGCTCGAACCAGAGCACGGCGGGCCGGCGAGGATGCTCGTCCCGCACCTCTACTTCTGGAAGAGCGCGAAGTGGATCCGCGGCTTTCGGCTACAGGACCACGACGAGCCCGGGTTCTGGGAGTCCAACGGCTACCACATCCTTGGCGACCCTTGGCTGGAACAGCGGTACTGGGGCGACTAGCGTGGCTCGCCACCCGAGTAGCGGGTGGGGTCGCGGAGACGCCTCGCGTTCGGACGTTGATCATCGAGGCGGAAGGCTGGCCCGGCCATCGGCCCGGCCAGCACCTCGACGTCAGGCTGACAGCGGACGACGGCTACCAGGCCGAGCGCAGCTATTCGATCGCATCGCCTCCCGGCGAGCCGTTGGAGATCACGGTCGAGCAGCTCGAGGACGGCGAGGTATCCCCCTACCTCGTCGAGGTCGCGCGTGAAGGTGACGGCTTCGAGGTGCGTGGGCCGATCGGCGGCTACTTCGTCTGGGTGGACGACGGGAGGCCGGTCTTCCTCGTCGGCGGGGGCTCCGGGGTGGTGCCGCTGATGGCGATGATCCGCTCCACGTCCGGCTTGACACCGATGCGCCTGCTCTACTCGTCGCGAACGTTCGAGGACATCATCTACCGGCAGGAGCTCGAGGACCGCAGCGGCGACCGGATCGAGGTCTTTCACACACTTACCCGGGGTCACCCGCCCGGGTGGACGGGCTATACCCGGCGGATCGACAACGAGATGCTGAAGGAAGTCGCCTGGCCCGCCGCCGAGCAACCGCATGTTTTCATCTGCGGGTCGACGCGGTTCGTCGATGCCGCAGCCGATGGGCTTGTCGCCCTTGGCTACGCGCCGCTCTCGATCAAGACCGAGCGTTTCGGAGCGACCGGTGGCTGACGACCGCCGTCTCGACGGCAACGCGATCGGGGGCATGATGCTCGAGCTGTTCGGCTTTGAGATGACAACAGCGACGGAGGTATGCGCGACCTGCGGCACCGCCGACGTCATGGCGCAGACCGAGGTCTACATGGACGCGCCGGGGACGGTCGTCCGCTGCGCGTCCTGCAAGGCCGTTCTGATGCGAGTCGTCCGCGGCCGGGACCGGACGTGGCTCGACCTCAGCGGGCTGCGCTCGATCGAGCTTCCCATGTAGCAGTGGTCTGGCCGGTGACGTTGCCCGCTTCCTGGGTCGCGGGCCAGGGAGCATGGCCACGTTGCCGGTCGGGCCACTAATGCCCGACCCGCGCTGGACGGAGCCGGAGTGGCTCGCCGGAGCCGAGACCTGGATTCGCGAACGGGCGGACGTTACCGGCGAGCTCCTGCAGTTCCACGTCCGCTGGTGGTCGACGGTGATCCGCGTCCCGACGGCGGGCGAGGACCTCTACTTCAAGGCGGTCGCGAACGGATTTCTGTTCGAGCCACCGCTCACAGCCAGGCTTTTCGAGCTGATGCCCGACCGAGTCACGGAGGTGGTCGATGTCGACGCCCGCCGGGGCTGGATGCTGATGCGAGACGCAGGCCACCGCTTCCGAGAGGTCGTTCTGACGCGTGCCGACCTCGACCACTGGGAGCGCGCGCTGCCTCGCTACGCCGAGCTGCAGCTCGCGGCGGCCCCGCTCGAGGCCGAGTTGCTGGCAATCGGTGTTCCCGACTCGCGGCTTTCGATTCTCCCCGACCGGTTGCGCGCCGTGCTCGCGGAGCCGGTGCGCGGGCTCACGCCGGGGGAGCAGGAGCGGGCGGTCGCTGCGGTGCCGAGGTTCGAGGAGATGTGTCGTGAGCTGGCTTCCTACAGCATCCGCGAGACCATCCAGCACGACGACCTCCACGACGGCCAGGTCTTCATCCGGGATGGCCGCTACCTCTTCTTCGACTGGGGCGACAGCTGCGTTTCGCACCCATTCCACTCCCTGACCGTTGCGCTGAGAGCAGCCGCGGCGAAGTTCGACCTCGAGCCGGGCGGGGCCGAGCTCAGACGTCTGCGGGACGCCTACCTCGAGCCGTACGGCGAGCCGCAGGAAGCCGCGGACCTCGCCTACTGGACCGGCACCGTAGCCCGTGCACTGGCCTGGGACCGATTCGTGCGAGCCGGCTTCGACTACACGGAGCCGGAGGACGACCTCGCGACGGCCTACGGCCTCAAGCTGTTCCTCGCCGACGGGCCGATCGGCACCTGGCGCGCTCCCGACTCGGGCTGACGTGCGCGACTTTGCCACGGCCGTCCCGCGGGGGCGTTAACGTCTTCAATCTGCGCGGGCAAAGCCCCGTGCCCGAAATCGCATGAGCATCGGCCGACGCTCCAGACCGCATCGCACGTGCTTCTGATCGCGCTGGCGACTATCTTCTCGCTGGTCACCATCGCGGTGCTCGTGTCCGTCCTCCGCTCGGTTCGTAGCCACCAGCCGCCCGCAGCCCCCCCGACGCGCATCCGACACGAGCGGCGGCGTTCCCATCCTGCGGCCCGGGACGCGCGGGAGGCGATTGCACTCGTCGGCGACGCCCTCGCCGCCACGCACAACCCCCGTGCGCTCGTCCCGCTGATCCTCGAGGTCGTCACCGAGGCGACAGGGGCTCGCGGCGCCCAGATGCTGCACGGCGGCGTCGAGGTCGGGTGGTTCGGCGAAGCCGGAGGTCGGGCCCGACCACTGACCCTCGACCTGTCGAGCGAGAATTCGGACGTCGACACGAAGCTCCTGCTGTATCCGCCCGCCGGTGGTTTCGACGTCGAGACGCGGAAGCTCGCAGAGTGGGTCGCCGCGCAAGCCGGGATCGCGCTCGAGAACGCGAGGTTGCACGAGGAGGTGCGCCGCCAGGCGACGACGGACGAGCTGACGAACCTGGTTAACCGGCGCCGGTTCATCGAGGCGCTCGAGACCGAGCTCGAACGTGCCAAGATGTTCGACTCGCCGCTTTCCGTCATCCTCGCCGACCTCGACGACTTCAAGCGGATCAACGACGCCCACGGGCATCACGGCGGCGACCGTGCTTTGCAGTCGTTTGGACAACTTCTCCGCGCACAGGTGCGCGACTTCGACGTCGCCGCCAGGCTCGGAGGTGAGGAGTTCGCGATCCTGCTTCCCCAGACGACCGCCGAGGCCGCGACCGTCGTCGCGTCGCGAACCCGCGACAAGCTGGCTGCCTCCCCCATCGCAGTTTCGGACGACGCAACCGTTCAGCTCAGCGCCAGCTTCGGGATCGCCGAGTCGAGCCCTGGACAGACAACGGACGAGCTGCTCCGGCGCGCCGACGACGCACTCTACGCGGCGAAGCGTGCGGGAAAGAACCGTTACGTCGTCGATGCGACGGCCGGAGTCTCATGAAAGTCCGTCTGATAGCCGAGGAATACTCCATACATGCGTCGCTACGCGCTCGCATTCCAACTCGTTGCGCTGCTCTGCTGTGCAGTCGCCTCCGGCTACCTCTGGCGGGCCGCTCTGGGATCCGGCCGTGCGATTCGTTATATCTCTGCGGGAAGACCGTATTACCCGGCGTGGCCGGCGCCACAATCACCCGGTCACGTGGTCGTTCCGCACCTGCGCCTACATGCGCCGACCTCACAGCAATCAGGCGCAAGAGCCGCCTCATCCAACGGGACGGTTGTAGCTTCGTCCGCCGCGAGGGGCACGCAGCTCGCCTCGGGGTCGGTTCAGCCCAAGGGACAAGGCCAGGGGAGTCCTGTTCCGGCATCCGGCGCCACGAAGCCGCCGCCTCCAGCTTCGCCGCCGCCTCCGGCTTCCCCGCCGTCACCACCTCCGCCGCCACCGCCGGCACCACCGACGCCACCACCGCCACCGCCGAGCCCGCCGCCTCCGCCTCCCCCTCCTCCTGCGGCACCGGTCGCAAGAACGGTTGCTGACAACGGAAGTCGTCCAGGGTGGGGGAAGGGCGACAAGAACCACAGTCACAGCGGGCCACCCGCAAAGGGCAAGGCTCCGGCACCGTCCGATCCCACCCGGCCTCCGGCGCCCCCGCAATCTCCCAAGCCCGAGAAAGCAGCCAAGTCATACGAGCCTCAGGTACCTCAGCAGCCCGCGGAGCCCCCGAAGGGGCAGGGGCACTCGAAGAAGTAGCCGGCCCGAGCCGTCGAATCGGTATCTGCCCTGTCTGCGGGACCGAGTTCGACCCATCGTCCTACCAGGTCGTCGTGACCGCGCTCGGCCGAGCGCCGTTCGACCGAGTCGCGTGCGCCGACATCGCGCTGGCGGATCGTCTCAGGACGCAGTCGGATCAGGACAACCGGCGACGGCGTCGGCGGCGCTAGGCTGCTACGCCGGTGAACTGAGGGATGATCCGCTCGCCGTAGGCGGCGAGCGTCTCCTCCTGGCCGTGCGTCATCAGATAGATGTTGAACTGGTCGACGCCGATCGACTCCAGCTCGCGTAGCTTCTCGGTCGTCTGCTCGGCGTTGCCGAGCACGCAGAAACGGTCGCAGATCTCGTCGGTCACGAACTCGCCGTGCCTGGCGCCGACTCGGCTGTGCTCCTTGTAGTCGTAGAACTTCCGAGCCTTGACGAAGTCGGTCAGCGCAGACGGGATCTCATCCGAGTCGGCACCGTAGCGCTCGATCAGGTCCATGACGTGGTTCGAGACCATCGCCGGGAACCAGCGCACCTGCTCGCGGGCGTCGGCGAGGTCGTCCGAGATATGGCTCGGGGCGCAGACGACGCACTGGAGCGCTTGCGGGTCACGACCGTCCTCCTCTGCCGCCGCCCTGGCGGTATCCATGATCCACTGGATGATCTGCGGGTCGGCGAGTTGGATGATGACGCCGTCCCCGACGCGTCCCGCGACCCCTAGCGCACGTGGGCCGTAGCCGGCGACATGCATCGGGATCTGTGGCAACTCTGGGCGGACCCACTCGAGCTGGAGCTCCTTCTCGTTCCAAACGACCTGCCGGCCGTTCATCAGGTCCTTGATCATCCGAAGCCGCGCCTCGAACTCCGCCACGCGCACCGGCTTCAGCCCGACAACACGCCGAGACGAGTCTCCGCGGCCGATACCCATCACCATCCGGCCGTTCGAAATGTCCTGCATCGTCGCGTACCAGCTCGCGG
>DATFXA010000107.1:0-2877 GCA_035258645.1 Gaiellaceae bacterium | reverse complement strand
GGTCTTAGGTCGCGACGAGGTGCCGCTGATGCGCGACCGCGACGGCCTCGAGGCGCGAGTGAACGCCAAGCGCCCGGAGGATCGCCCGGATGTGGTTGCGGACCGTCTCGACACTGATGTGCAAATCAGAAGCGATCTGCTCAGTCGAGTGGCCGCGTTCGAGGAGCGCCAAGACCTCGCTCTGGCGCGGCGTCAGGCTCGGATGCGGGGGCGGGGGAACCTCGTCCTCCTCGACCTCTTTTACCTGCCCGAAGACGCCGATGACGTGGTCATCGCGCGAGAGCGGGACACCGCTCACCTCCATCGTGAATCGCTCCCCGTCCGGGCCTAAGAAGACGCAGTGGTTGTCCGAACCTTCGGACGGCCCCAAGAGATTTCGGGTGAAGATCTCGCGGCCTCGTCGTCGTTCCTCCGGCGCGAGAACGGAGGTCATCTGGCGTCCGACCGCGTCGCCCACGAGCCGCCTCGCCGCCGGATTGAGCCAGCGGATGATCCCATGTCTGTCGATCACGTAGGCGGGGACGCGGACGCGGTGAAGCGCGCCTTCGACATCGCCGCCGAGCATCTTCAGACCGGTCATGGGGCGGAGTTTGCGCGTCCGAAGATCCAGGCGTCAATCGGACGCCGGGGGCAACTGACCCGGCCAATCATCGGCCTTCGTCCTCAACCACGAAGCGCCGGACTCCGTCTTCGCCCTCCTGACCGGGCCGAAACGACCGCTCCCGCTATTGACTGGACCGGCGAGTTCCGTTCAAGACGATCTAACTAGGCCGTCTTCTCGCGCCGCTTCCGGCGCGGCGCCAGGACCGCGTCCACGACCAGGTTCACGGCCCAGACGATGGCGGTCGCCCAGACGTAGGTCCAGAAGCCGTGGATCGAAAACTTGGGAACGATCAGGTCGGTCAGGAAGAGCATCAGCATCGCCACGAAGAACCAGACGATGCCCAGCGTGATGACGGCGAACGGCAGGGTCAGCAGCTTGAGGATCGGCTTCAGGAAGGTGTTCAAGACCCCGAAGACGGCTGCCGAGGCAAAGAGCGCCCCGACCGAGTGATGAAACGTCACCCCGTGTAGCAGCAGCCCGGTGATGCCGAGCGTGACGGCGTTCGCGACCCAGGAGACCAGGAGCCATCTGCTCAAGGGGCTGAACCCTATTCGCTGACGGCGACGTTGAAGCTCGGGTATCGGCCCGTCAGCAACAGCGCGTAGCCGCCGGTCTGCTGCTCGTAGCGGAGGGCGAAGGCGGCGAAGTTGCGCAGCCCTTCCGGCACGCGCCCGAAAAGCACGGCGAGCACCCAGCTGAAGAGTCCGAGCGCTCGGTTCAAGTAGCCGAGGATCCCCGAGACGATGAACGCGGGGATCCCGAGGAAAATGCGGAAGCCCACCGTCCAGCGGTTCTGGACCTCGGGAGGGTCGATCTCGATGTCGACCGGGTAGCCCGGCTTGCCGCCGAAACCTGGGAACGGATCCGCGATCAGCAGCACGTACGCGTAGACGTGCGTCTGGTAGCGCAGGAACGTGGCGAGGAAGTTGTGCAGGCCCTCGGGCGACTTGCCGTTGACCAGCGTCGCGAACCAGTTCGCGATCGCCGCCAGGAAGGCGACGATCCCCCAGAGCGCGAGCCAGACGATGTGCGGAATCGCGAGGATCAGCCGGAAGAACGATGTCCACCGATTTCGCTGCAGGTCGTCGGTGACGACGAGCCGGATCGGGTGGTGCGCCCGCTCGGTCATTGTCCCGGCCTGCTCCATTGACCGCGATCCTAGAGCAGGCTCAGCGTCCTTGGAAGTCCGGCGGCCGTTTGTCGAGGAAGGCGGCGACGCCCTCCCGGAAGTCTTCGGTCTGCGTGGCCGCCGTCTGAAGCTGGGCTTCCCACTCGAGCTGGTCGTCCAGCGTCGTGATCGCGGACCGGTCGAGGAGGCGCTTCGTCATCCCGATCGCGCGGGTCGGCAAGGCGGCGAGCGCGCCCGCGACCTCCGCAGCCCGGCCGGCGAGGGCATCGCCCGGGACAACCTCCGAGACCACGCCCCACTCCAGTGCTTCGGCGGCGTCGAGGCGCCGCCCGGAGCAGAGCCACTCGAACGCGCGTGCCTGGCCGACGAGACCGGTGACGAAAAAGGTGCCACCGGAGTCGGGTACGAGGCCGATGTTGATGAAGGCAGGGACGAACGTCGCCTCCTCGGAAGCGATCCGCAGGTCGCAGGCGCAGGCGAGTGAAAGCCCCGCCCCGGCGGCGGCGCCGTTGACGGCGGCGATCACCGGCTTCTCCAGGGAGCGGATCGCCTTGATGGGCGGGTGGTAGTTGCCCCGGAGACGGGTGCCGATGTCGCCGGCGCTGTCCTTGAACTCGGTCAGGTCCTGGCCGACGCAGAAGCCGCGGCCGGCACCGGCGATCACGACTGCCCGAACGTCGTCGGCCCGGGCCTCTTTCAGGGCCGCTCCGAGCTCTTTCAGCGTCGAAGCCTTCAATGCGTTGAGGACGTCCGGACGGTTGAGGGTGATCGTGAGAACCGCGCCGTCGCGCACTGTCTCTACCTCGGCCACGGGTCCGAGCCTAAAGGACGCGCCGCGGGCCGACACGCCGTTGCTAGCTTGGGCCGAATGCCGGAACTGACCTTCATTGCGTCGTCCTACGGGACAGAGGAGGAAGAACCGCTCGACGCCTACTCGAAAGCGGTCATCACGGTTGCCGAACGGCTGGCGCCTTCCGTCGCGAACCTGCGGGTCGCGCGCCGTGTGCGTGGCGGCCGGCGGCTCGACGGCGGCGGCAGCGCGGTCGTGATCACGCCGGACGGCTTCACGCTGACCTCCGCGCACGTGATCGAGCGGACCGACGGCGGCAGAGCGTCGTTTGTCGACGGGCGCGAGCTCGAGTTC
>DATFXA010000106.1:0-3738 GCA_035258645.1 Gaiellaceae bacterium | reverse complement strand
GCAGCGAGGCCGCAGAAGAACGGGAACGACAGGTCGTTGCCCGCCTGGTTCGAGACGGCCGCAAAGGCTGCGATCAGCGCGAACGTCGCCGTCGGTGCGCCGAGCGGGAACCGGTGGCGGAAGAACAGCACCGGTGCGGCGAGAACCGAGAACGGGATGATCGCCTCGTTGTAGTCGACCGACGTGAACACGAGCTCGAGGATCGTCCCGACGGTCAACGCGGCGATCGCCAGATCGGGCGCGTGGAGGCGGCCCCAATCGATGTAGCGACTCATATGCACAAGATACGGCCGTAGGCGGCCAACCGCATCAGCCGCCAGGACGACCTGCAAATCGTCCCTGAGGATGAGGCCGAATCGCGACTCCGGCCGACGACAGGCGTGACGGCACCTCCTAGCGTGGGCCACATGAGATCCACGAACCAAGGAGTCACGATGAATGCAGCTGCCGCAGCGCTTACAGACGAGCGCGTTCTGATCGATCACACCCCGCCCGCCGTCGCCGCGCACGCGGTCGCACGGCGCTACGGCGAGGGCGATACCGCCGTCGACGCCCTCCGCGGCGTCTCTCTCGAGGTCCTTGACGGCCAACTGACCGCTGTCATGGGGCCGTCGGGCTCGGGCAAGTCGACGTTGATGCACATCCTGGCCGGCCTCGACCAGCCGACGAGCGGCACGGTCGAGATTGCCGGCATCGAGATCACGAGCCTGAAGGACAACGAGCTGACGAAGCTCAGGCGCAAGCACATCGGCTTCGTCTTTCAGTTCTTCAACCTCCTGCCGATGCTGACGGCGGAGGAGAACATCGTCCTGCCGCTGACGATCGCCGGCGAGAAGCCCGAGCGGGCCTGGCTCGAGCAGCTGCTCGAGAGCGTCGGGCTCCAGGACCGGCGGAAGCACCGGCCGTCCGAGCTCTCGGGAGGCCAGCAGCAGCGTGTGGCGATCGCGAGAGCGCTCATCTCCCGTCCCACAGTCCTCTTCGCCGACGAGCCGACCGGGAACCTCGACTCGGCCTCGAGCGCCGAGATCCTCGAGCTCGTGCGCCGCTCGGTCGACGAACTCGGGCAGACGACGGTGATGGTCACCCACGACGCCGTCGCGGCGACGATCGCCGACCGCGTCCTCTTCCTCGCGGACGGCCAGATCGCGAAGTCGCTGCTGCGGCCCTCCCAGGCGCAGGTGATCGCTGCGATCCAGGAGGTGGCGGGGCAATGACCGGCGTCGCGCTCAAAGGACTCCTTGCCCGCAGGGTGAGGGCCATGCTGACCGCTTTCGCGATCGTGCTCGGAGTGGCGATGGTCAGCGGCAGCTTCGTCCTCACCGACACCATCTCGAAGGCGTTCGACTCGATCTTCACGAGCTCGTACAGCCACACCGACGCGGTCGTCAGCGGGAGGAAGGTCGTCGACTACTCGAACAGTGGCAACGCCACGGTCTCCAGGGCAGTGCTCAACCGGATCAAGCAGTCACCCGACGTTGCCGCCGCGGCGGGGGCCTTGATCGACCTCAACGGCGACTCGACCCACGCGACTCTCCTCGCTCGCGGCAAGGCGATCCAGTCGAACGGGAACCCGACCTTCGGCTTCGGGATCGACACCTCCCAGCCGCGCTTCAACCCGCTCCAGCTGAAGCAAGGCCACTGGGCGGCCGGCCCGCGCCAGGTCGTGATCGACCAGGCAACCGCGGAGAAGCATCACTTCGCGGTCGGAGACACGATCGGGGTCGCCGCGACCGGGCCGAAGGAGACCTTCCGGATCGTCGGCACCGCGACGTACGGCGACGTCAAGTCGCTCGGCGGCGCCACCATCGCCGTCTTCACGATCCCGACCGCGCAGCGCTTGCTCCACCTCAACGGCTACTCGTTGATCTCGGTCGCCGCGAAGACCGGCGTCTCCGCCGATCGGCTCGTCTCGGAGCTGAAGCGGGAAGTGCCGGCGACCGCCCAGGTGCGAACGGCAACGCAACAGGCTAACGAGGACAAGAAGGGCGTTTCGAGCTTCATCAGCTTCATCCGCGGCTTTCTGCTCGCCTTCGGCGGGATCGCCCTCTTCGTCGGCGCTTTCGTCATCTTCAACACGCTCTCGATCACAGTCGCCCAGCGCACGCGTGAGCTGGCGACGCTACGGACCCTCGGCGCCTCCCGCCGACAGGTGCTGCGGTCGGTCGTGCTCGAGTCGTTCGTGATCGGGCTCGCCGCCTCGCTGATCGGACTGGTCGCGGGCTTCGGGCTGGCGAAGGGGCTGAGCTCGCTCTTCGGCTCCCTCGGGCTTTCGCTGCCGCAGACGTCCCCCGTCTACGCCACCCACACGTTCGTGATCTCCCTGCTCCTCGGCGTCCTCGTGACCGTGCTCGCCGGCTTCGTGCCCGCGCTGCGGGCGACCCGGGTGCCACCGATCGCTGCGGTCCGCGAGGGCGCCGTGATCGACCGCAAGAAACGGCTGGGCCCGGCTGCCGGTGTCGTCCTGTTCGGGATCGCCTCGGGGCTGATCGCCTACGCGACGCTCGGTGGCCACCTCGGCTCGGGCAGGTCGTTGCTGGCGCTTGCGGCCGGTGCTCTGCTCGGCCTGCTCGGGGTCGCCGGTTTCGCGCCGGTACTCGTGAGGGCGTTGGCCGCGGTCGTCGGTACTCCCGCGAGGCGGCTCGGCGGAGCGGCAGGGCGGCTTGCGACCGAGAACGCGACCCGCAACCCCGCCCGCACCGCCTCCACCGCGGCAGCGCTCATGATCGGGCTGGCGCTCGTCACCTTCGTCGCCGTGCTCGGCAAGGGCCTGCACGGTTCGATCGACCGGGCGATCAACAAGCAGGTGACAGCGGACTGGGTCGTGACCTCGCAGAACGGTTGGTCAGCGTTCCCCGCCGGGGCCGGCCGGGCAGTGGCGAAGGCGCCGGGAGTCACGCTGGCGTCGGACATCCGCTCGGACCGTGGCCGGATCGGCAAGGCCAACGTGACCGTCAACGGCGTCGAGCCGTCGACGATCGCGCACGTCTACCACTTCGACTGGAAGCAGGGCTCGAACGCGACGCTCGCGAGCCTGAACGACGGCGGTGCGATCCTGAAGCAGAGGTTCGCGAAGAAGCATCACCTCGCCGTCGGCGATGCGTTCACGTTGCGCTCTCCCGACGGCCGGCCCGTGCGGCTGACCGTGTCGGGGATCGTTCAGCCGCCGCAGGTGACGGAGGTGCTCGGCGGCGTGGTCGTCTCTCGCGCCACGTTCGACCGCACCTTCGCTCGGCCGGCCAACTCGCTGACCCTGATCGACGGTTCGCCGACCCAGGCCGGTCTCGACCGGGCGCTGGCGGCGTTCCCGGACGCAAAGGCGCAGACGCGCGCCGAGTACGTGAAAGCGCAGTCGTCCTTCATCAACACCATGCTGAACCTGCTCTACGTCCTGCTGGCGCTGAGCGTGATCGTAAGCCTGTTCGGAATGCTGAACACGCTCGTGCTCTCGGTCTTCGAACGCACGCGCGAGCTCGGAATGCTGCGAGCGGTTGGGATGACGCGGCGGCAAGCCCGGCGGATGGTGCGCCACGAGAGCGTGATCACGGCGCTGATCGGGGCGGGGCTCGGGCTGCCGCTCGGGATCATGCTCGCGGCCGCCGTGACGCATGCGCTCGGCAAGTACGGCGTTACGTTCTCGCTGCCGGTGGCGTCGCTCGTCGTTTTCACCGTCGCGGCGATGATCGCTGGGGTTCTGGCGGCGATCGCACCGGCGCGCAGGGCCTCTCGCCTCAACGTGCT
>DATFXA010000105.1:0-6327 GCA_035258645.1 Gaiellaceae bacterium | reverse complement strand
GAGAGGTCTTTGACCTCGTGCACCTCCGCATCCACGCGCCAGCCCGCGGTGTACGTGTACCCCCACTTCGAGCCGACGGTGACGCCTCCCGGCGCGAGCCCGCGAGCGTCGAGCCAGGAAGCGAGGAACGCCTCGGCCTTGCCGTACGAGCGCGCCGCGTCGAAGTAACGAATCCCGCCGGCGTACGCCGCGTCGAGCACCTCGTGCGTCTCACGCTCGAGCGTGGCGGCGTCCTTCTCGTCACCGATATCGCCCCCATGGCCGATGTTGATGTAGCCGGGACGGCCGAGCGCGGCGAGGCCGAGGCCGAGCGGACTGACCGGCAGGCCGGTCCGGCCGAGGACGCGCTCGCTCAACTCCTCCGTACGAAGTCGATCGCGACCGGCACGCCCTGCAGCTCGAAGCGATCGCGAAGCTGGTTCTCGACCCAGTAGCCGTAGTCCCGGGTGACCAGGCTCGGGTCGTTGACGAAGAACCGAAAGCGCGGCGGCCGCGCCCGCACCTGCGTGCCGTAGAGCAGGTTGAGCCGGCGTCCGTTCCGGGACGGCGCCTCCCGTGACTCTCGGAGCTCGGCCAGGAAGCGATTGAGCTCGCCCGTCGGGATCCGCGCGGTGTACTTGTCGAACTGCGTCTCGATCCGGTCGAGCAGGCGGGCGATCCCGCGGCCAGTCTTCGCCGAGACGGTCAGCACCGGCGGCCGCTGGCGGAGCCGCTCACCGAGTCGCGCCCGCACGTCTTCGATGTCGACTTCGGAGATGTCCCACTTCGAGAGGACCGCGATCGTGGAGCACTGCGCCTTGCGCGCGACGTCGGCGACGGTCAGGTCCTGGTCGACGACACCCTCGCTCGAGTCGACGAGGACGAGCGCGACATCGGCGCGCTCGGCGGCGGCGAGCGCCCGCAGCTCCGAGTAGTACTCGATCCCCTGGCGCTGCCTCCGCTTGCGCCGCAGGCCGGCGGTGTCGATGAAGACGAACTCACGGTCACCGCGCCGGAAGACCGTGTCGATCGCGTCTCGCGTCGTGCCCGGCTGGTCGGAGACGATCACGCGCTCCTCCCCGAGCAGCGCATTCAGCAGGCTGGACTTGCCGACGTTTGGGCGGCCGAGGATCGCGACGCGGATGGCGGCGTCCGTGACGGCGGGCCGCCCACGCCCCGGAAGGCGTGCCACGATCGAGTCGAGCAGGTCGCCGGTGCCGTGTCCGTGAGCGGCCGAGAGCGGGAACGGATCGCCCAGCCCGAGCCGGTGGAACTCGTACGCGAGCGCGTCCTGGTCCGGGTCGTCGATCTTGTTCGCGACGAGCACCACCGGCTTGTGCGCGGCACGCAAGATCTGGGCGAGCTCTTCGTCGCCCGGCGTGATGCCCGCGCGCGCGTCGGTCAGGAAGAGGACGAGGTCGGCCTCGGCGATCGCGGCCTTGGCCTGCTCCGCGATCGAGCGCGTCATCGGATCCGTGCCGGCGATGTCGACTCCACCCGTGTCTATCAGCAGGAACCGCTTGCCGTTCCATTCGCAGACGAGCTCCTTGCGGTCGCGCGTGACGCCGGGCGTTTCGTGTACGACCGCCGCGCGTGACTCGGTCAGCCGGTTGACGAGCGTCGACTTGCCGACGTTCGGGAAGCCGACGATCGCAACGGTGCCGAGGAGCTCGTCCCCGGACGCCGCCCCGTTTTCCTCACTCATGCCGGTTGGCGTTCTCGGACGAGCTTTTCGATGCGTGAGACCACGTCGTCGACGTCGAGGTCGGTGGTGTCGATCTGGATCGCGTCCGTGGCCGGCATCATCCGCTCCGCGTCGCTCTGGTCGCGGAGGCGGAGGTCGGTCGCCAGCGCGTCGGCGCCGATCTCTGGGCGCTCGGCGAGCCGCCGCTCGGCCCGGGTCTTTCGCTCGGCGTTCAGGTAGACCTTGACGTCCGCGCCCGGGCAGACAACGGTCCCGATGTCACGCCCCTCGATCACGGCGTCACCGATGTCGGCAAGCTCGCGCTGCCGAGCGCGCATGACGGCACGGACTTCGGGGTGTCGTGCGACCACCGGAACGACGCGGTCGATGCGAGCCTTGCGGATCGCCGCTGTGACGTCGGTGTCGTCGATGAAGACGCGCCCCTCGTCAAGCGTGATCGGGTTCTCCTCCGCCAGCGCACCGAGCTTCGCGCCGGCGCTGAGGTCGATGTCGCGTGTCATCGCGAGCCACGTGAGCGCCCGGTACATCGCACCCGTGTCGAGGTAGCGGTAGCCGAGCCGCTCAGCAAGCTGCTGGGCAACCGTGCTCTTCCCCGCTCCCGCAGGCCCATCGATGGCGACGATCATCGTTGTGTAACCGACTCCAGCAGCTCGAAAAACCCGGGGAAGCTTACAGCGACGGCCTCCGCGTCCTCGAGCTCGACTCCTTCCCTGGAAACCGCGCCCGCGACGGCCCCGAGCATCGCCAGCCTGTGGTCGCCGCTCGAGGCCATGGCTCCCCCTCGGGGACGGGTGGGAACGCCGCGAATTCGGAAGCCATCGTCGCTCGCCGTGATGCGAACGCCAAGAGCGCGGAGCGAATTCGTCACGGTCTCGATCCGGTCCGTTTCCTTCACACGCAGCTCCTGCGCGCCTTTGACGACGCTCTCCCCCCGCGCCTGCGAGGCCAGCAGGGCGAAGAGCGGCAGCTCGTCGACGAGCCGCGGTACTTCGTCAGCCTCGATCTTGGTCGCGAGCAGCGGCGCCGAGCGCACCTCGAGGTCGGCGACCGGCTCCCCGTTCGCGCTGCGGCGGTTGAAGACCGCGATCCGGCCTCCCATCCGCGCAAGCACGTCGAGCAGGCCCGTCCGGGTTGAATTGATGTCGACGTCATGGATGCGGAGGTCCGAGCCCGAGAGCAGGGTCGCAGCGACGATGAACGGCGCGGCGGAGGAGAAGTCCCCCGGGATATCGAGCGACAGCGGCGGTATCCGCTCCGCCGGCCATACGCGGATCTCGTCGCCGGCGCGCGTCAGGCGCAGGCCGAGCGAGCCCAGCAGCCGCTCCGTGTGGTCGCGCGAAGGCGTGTGCTCGACGACCGTGGTCGGCCCGTCCTCCGCCAGTAGCCCGGCGAGTAGCACCGCCGACTTCAACTGAGCGCTCGCCACCGGAAGCTCGTAGCGGATCGGCCGCAGACGCGCGCCTTCGATCGTCGCCGGGGGGCGGCCATCCTTCGTCGCAACGCCCGCCCCCATCTGCCGCAGCGGGTCGTCGACCCGGACAGGCCGGGATGAGAGCGACTCGTCGCCGACCAGGTCGAAGCGCCGGCCCTCCTGGCCGGCGAGGATCCCGCTGAGGAGGCGAAGCACGGTGCCTGCGTTGCCGCAGTCGATCGGCGTGTCCGGCTGAACGAGGCCGCGGAGGCCGCGCCCGGTGATCCGTACGGTGCCGGGCTCGGGCTCCTCGACGCCCGCTCCGAGGGCTGCCACGGCGGTGAGCGCGGTGTCGGTGTCTGCGGCGTGGCCGAAGTTCCTCAGCTCGCTCTCGCCGTCAGCGATCGCCGCCAGCAGCGCGCCCCGCTGGCAGATCCCCTTCACCGCCGGCACCGCGATGTCGCCGACGAGCGCCGCTGCGGCGTCTACCCGCGTCACTGTTCGCCGAGGACGGGCGCGATCACCACGCCGTAACCCTGCGCCTGCAGAAGGTCGGCGGCCCGGCGGGCCTCGTCCTCGCCCGTGATCAGCAGCGTCAGCGTGCCGCCGCGCTCAGGCGACATGTGGTGGAGCTCGAAGTCCTCGATGTTGATCCGCTCGGCGCCGAGTGCCTGGGTGATCCCGGCGAGCACGCCGGGCCTGTCGGGCACGTGGACGCGCAGCTGCTGGAGGGCTCCGGGATCCGGATACGCGTCCGCCAGCATCCGCTGCCGGTTGCCGGCCGCCTCGCCGATCCACTTGGCGAGGTAGCCCGCGTCGCCACTCTCGAGCGCCTGCTCGAGGCGGTCGAGTTGCCTGCGGTGCTCGCCGAGCGCCTCGCGAACCGGCCCCGCGTTCTCCAGGAAGATGTCGATCCAGATGCGAGGGTTGGCGCCGGCGACGCGGGTCATGTCGCGCAGCGAGCCGCCCGCCGACGCCACCGGGTCGTGCCCGTCGATGCGGTTCGCGCCCGCCTGGTTGACCAGCAGGTTCGCGAGCACGTGCGGCAGGTGGCTCGTCAGCGCGACGAGGCGGTCGTGAGCGACCGGGTCGACCGCGACGGGAGTCGCGCCGAGCGACGAGACGAAGCCGTGGACGAGCCGGTGCCGCTCGGGATCGGTCGCGGCCAGCGGGGTCAGGAACCAGGTTGCGCCGTCGAACAGCTCAGCGCTCGCGTGCTCGGGCCCGCGCGCCTCCGAGCCGCACACGGGATGGCCGCCGACGAACCGGTCGGACCCGAGCGCGGCCGAGCAGACGCCGACCTTGGTCGAGCCGACGTCGGTCACCGTGCAGCCGTCCTCGCTCACCTCGAGAACGGCGCGCACCTGGGGGGCCAGCTGCGTCACCGGCGCCGCGACGACAGCCAGGTCGGTCTCGGCGACCGCCTCGGCCGGCGACTCGGCGGCCCTGTCGACGGCCCCCCGGGCGACGGCGACGGCGAGCGCCTGCGGGTCGGGGTCGTACCCGACCACCTCCATGCCGCCGGCCCGCTTGGCGGCCAGCGCTACAGAGCCGCCGATCAGGCCCGTGCCGACGATCGACATCCTGTGGACTTCCATCGGCTCAGGCTATCCCGCATAGAATGGCCGGTATGCCGCGATATCTGATTCTGAGGACGTTCGAGGTCGACGAAGAAGCGATGCCGGATGTCGGCCGACGGTCGAAGGAAATCGCCGAAGACGAGTTTCCCGAGATCACCTGGGAGCACAGCCACGTGGTTCTCGAGGAGTCGGGCACCGTCCAGACGTACTGCGTCTACGACGCTCCCAACGAGGAAGCGATCCACGAGCACGCGACGCGGCTCGGCAAGCACCGGGTGGACAGGATCTGGGAGATCGCGGGCGACGTCTCGCCTGCCGACTTCCCTTCTCGTTAGCCCTCCTACTAGTCGTTGTCCAACTGGAGCAGGCGCGCGTCCCTGGTGTGGTACGCCGCCGTGTGCGCGAGCGCGAGCCGGCGATTGAGGTCTCGCCGCCGGTTGCCGTCCTCCTCGGGCAGGAGCTCGAGCGCCTCGCGGTAGAAGGCGACGGCGCGGTCCTTTGCCCATCCCCGCTCGGCTTCCTCGGCCGCTTCGACGAGATGCTCGATCGCGTGTTCATGCTCGCCGGCGTCGCGCCAGTGGCGCCCGAGCGCGGCCGCGGCCTCGCCTGTCTCTGACGTAGCCGCTTCGAGGAACTCCGCCACCTGGGCGTGCCGTTCGCGGCGGCGCGGCCGGGGCAACAGGTCGTAGGCAACGTCGCGGATCAGCATGTGCTTGAACATGTACTGCTGGTCGCCCTCGATCGCCGACACCGTCTGCCGCCTGATCAGGTCGCGTCGCTCGAGCGCGGCGAGCAGCTCGGGCAGGCTTTCGGCGTCGTCGCTCATTCGTTCGAGCGCGCCGCGCCAGAAGACTTTGCCGCCGACCGCCGCGTCGAGCAGGACGGCACGCTCCGCTGCGGGCAGCGCGTCCAGGCGTGCCGCGACGATCCCGCGAATGGTGGTCGGGAGAGCCGAATCGTCGCCGTTCGTTTCCGTGAGCGTTGCCACGAGCTGCTCGATGAAGAGCGGGTTGCCCTCACCGGCCTCGGCGAGCACCGTGGCGCGTTCGGCGCGGTTGCGATCCTCGATCTGTCCGAGCAGGTGCTTCGCCAGCTCGCGCGCCTCGGTCTCCTTCAGTTGGTCGAGCGGGAGGGCCGTGTAGGCGGGCAGGCCGCCGCCCCAGCCGGGTCTGGCGTCGAGCAGCTCGGGCCGGGCCATTGCGAGTAGCAGGATCGGGAGGTCGCGCAGCCGGGCGGCGAGCAGCTCGATCAGGTCGAGGAGGCTTCGGTCCGCCCAGTGCACATCCTCGAAGACGAGCATCGTCGGGCGGTCCTGCGCGACCGCCTCGATGAAGCGCCGCACCGAGAAGAACAGGGTCTCGCGGTCGGCGACGGAGCCCTCGCGGTCGAGCCCGAGCAGGATCGCAAGGTGTCCGGCGACCTCGGCCGAGTCCGCGGGCCCGAGCAACTTCCCCGTCTCCGCGCGGAGCTTCTCCAGGGCGACCTCGATCGGATCGCTCTCGAAGATGGCGCAGAATTGTTTGACCTGGGCAGCGAACGCGCCGTAGGCGCTGCTGTCGCGGTACGGGAGCGAACGGCCGCGGACCGCGCGGCCGCCGAGCTCATTTACGACGCGGCCGAACTCGATCCCGAGCCGCGTCTTGCCCACCCCG
>DATFXA010000104.1:0-3913 GCA_035258645.1 Gaiellaceae bacterium | reverse complement strand
CGCTTGCCGTTCGAGAGGATCGCCGCGCAGCGGCCGGTGAACTCCTCGTCTTCCCCGCCGCCGCCGAAGGCAGCCTCGGCCTCGGCCTGGGCGAACTCACTGTCGGACTGGATGTCGATCTTCCAGCCGGTCAGACGAGCGGCCAGGCGGGCGTTCATGCCCTCCTTGCCGATTGCAAGCGCGAGCTGGTCGTCAGGCGTGACGACCGTCGCCTCCTTGCCGTCGTCGTCGAGATAGACCTCGCGCACCCGCGCCGGCGACAGTGCCTTCGCGACGAACCGCGCAGGCTCCGGGTTCCACGGGATGATGTCGATCTTCTCGCCGCGGAGCTCGGAGACGACCATACGGACGCGCGAGCCGCGCGGGCCGACACAGGCGCCAACAGGGTCGACGCCCTGGGCGTGCGACTCGACGGCGATCTTCGACCGGTAACCGGGCTCACGGGCGACGCCGCGGATCTCCACCAGCCCGTCGGCGATCTCGGGCACCTCCAGCTCGAAGAGCGTCTTGATCAGCTCGGGATCGCGGCGCGAGACGATCACCTGCGGCCCCTTGGTGCCCGACCGGACCTCAGTGATAACGGCCTTGATCCGCGAGCCCTGCTCGTAGCGCTCGCCGTCCACCTGTTCGGACCGCGGGAGCAGGGCCTCGACCTTGCCGAGGTCAACGAGCACGTTGTTGCGGTCGCCCGCCTGTTGGACGATGCCGGTGACGACCTCGGAGACTCGGTCGATGTACTCCTCGTACATCATCTGGCGCTCCGCCTCGCGGATCCGCTGAGTGATCACCTGCTTCGCGGTCTGCGCGGCGATACGGCCAAAGTTCTCCGGGGTGACGTCCTCGCGCTTCACCTGGTCTTCCGGGACGTCGGACCAGTCGATCTCGAGGTCCTCGTCCTGGACGAGCACGTGCGAACGCTCGCCTGTCTCCTCCTCCGTCTGCTCGAGCTCGGTCAGGACGCGCTCGCGCGCCTCCTCGAGCAGCCGTTCCTCGGTGTCGGGCGGCAGCTCGATCGAGAAGACACGGAAGTCGCCCTCGTCGCGGTCCAGCTCGACGACGGCGTGGCGCGACGCGCCAGGCGTCTTCTTGTACGCAGCGAGAAGCGCGTCTTCGAGCGCCTCGATCAGCGTTTCCGAATCGATTCCCTTGTCTCGTTCGAGCTCCTGGACGAACTCGATGATCTCTCTGCTCATTAGCTTCCCTCGTCGATCAGATTTCCCCGCACGATCTGCTCGTACGGAATGAGGACCGCGTCGCCGCCTTCGGCGCCGACGCGCACTGTTTGCTCGTCCGCGGCGATCACCTCGCCACGAAACCTCTTCCGGCCGCCGATGTCGTCCGACGTCCGAAGCTTTACCTGCCGTCCGACCGCGTCCGCGAAATGCGCCGGCTTGCGCAGCGGGCGCTCAGGCCCCGGGGAGGAGACATCGATCGTGTACTCGCGGCGATAATCGTCGAGCTCCCTGGTGACGCGCTCGCAGAGGGCGTGATCGACGCCTTCGGGGTGGTCGACGTAGACGCAGAAGCGCTCGGGCCCGACCAGCTCGACGGCGAGCACCTCGGTGCCCGGCATGCGCTGCTCGATTCGCTCGGTCAGCTCTCGCTCGAGCTGCCGCTCCTTTGTGAATACGTCCGGCATCGCTCCTCCCGCTCTGCGGCACCGGTCTCATAAAAAATGGGCGCCGCGCGCCCATTTCGCCAAGCCGGTGAAATGTGGTGCTGGCAGGATAGCAAGGGCTGTGTCCGCAACCTCCGTTGAAACCCGCGAGGGAACGCTCGAGCTTCCTGACGGGCGGACGCTTGCGTACGCCGACCGCGGACCGGCCGACGGAGCGCCGCTCGTCTTCCATCACGGGACTCCGGGAAGCCGCCTCGGACGCCATCCCGATCCGGGCGTGTACGACCGGCTGCACCTACGGGTCGTCAGTTACGACCGGGCCGGCTACGGGCTCTCGGACCGGCTCGAGGGGCGGGACGTCGCCGCCGTTGCTGCGGACATCTCCGCTCTGGCTGACCGGCTTGGTCTCGACCGGTTTGGCGTGATGGGCGTTTCGGGTGGAGGGCCACACGCGCTCGCCACGGCGGCGCTCCTCGGCGACCGCGTCACCCGGGCGGCCGTGCTCGTGACGCCGGCGCCGAACGACCCTGATTTCGACTTCCTCGAGGGCCAGACGCAGTCGAACGTCAACGAGTTCACTGCGGCGCTGGCAGGCCCCGCCGCGATCGCGGCCTACCTCGCTCCCTACGTCGAAACCCTGCGGACGGAGCCGGAAGCGGTGCTCGACGAGCTCGGGGCAGAGCTGCCGGCGCCGGACCAGACGGAGATTGGCAAGCCGGAGATCCGTGAACTGTTAGTCGCAAGCTGGCGGGAGGCGACCCGCCAGGGTGCCGACGGGTGGATGGACGACGACCTCGCCTTCACGCGGCCGTGGGGCTTCGAGCTCCCTGACGTCGACACCGAGGTGCGGATCTGGCAGGGCGAGCTCGACGTCCTCGCGCCGCAGGCGCACGGCAGGCGTGTCGCCGAGCAGCTGCAGCACGCGACGTTCGAGCTCGTCCCGGGGAAGGGCCACATGCTCTACCACGTCTGGGCAGACGCGTTCGCCTGGGCCGCTCACTAGACGCTCTGCGTCTCGGTCTTCCCTTCCTTGAGCCGTCGGATCAGGTCGGCCACGTCGGCCGTCTCCTGCTCCAGGTCCCGCTGGTATTCCTCCAGCCGGCGGAGCAGCGTCTCCGCGTCGGGGAAGCGGCGGCCGCGATGGCAACCACCATGCCGGTGATGTCTTCTTCCGTGCATCTGTTCACCTCCTCTCGCCCTGGTCGTAGCGGTCGAGAAAGCTCTGCACGTCGGCCTGCGCCTGGCGCAGCGCCTCTGCCCAGCGGTCGAGCAGGCGGCGGCCCTCGTCCGTGAGCTCGTACGTGCGCTTGGCCGGGCCCGGCAGGTCGGCACTCCATTCGGAGGAAACGAGACCCTCGGCCTCGAGCGAGCGCAGGAGCCGGTAGAGGTTGCCGACGTCGACGCGGCCCTCCCCCGCCACTTCAGGCAGCCGCTCGATCAGCTCGTAGCCGTGAAGCGGGCGCTCACGCAGAAGCAGTAGGAGGGAAGGCTCGACGAACCGCTCGACGCGCGCCCGCACGTGCCAGTGCCCGGGCCGGGTCTGGCGCCGAGTGCGGGTGCGGCGGTGCGGGTGGCGGTGTCTCACGTTTCACCAGTATAGGTCAAACACATATGTCTAAGACAGCAACAGGGTATATCGTGAACCGTGGGCGGGTCGGGATTGCCTTTGCAAGAACCCGGAACATGGAGCCGGAGCACCTCCTGACTCTCCCCGGAGGGGCGCTTCTTCCGAGCCGCAGCGGAACGAGCGCCACGCTTCGGCTCCGCTCGACTCACGCGCCTCGGACCTTCGTGTTTTGCAAAGCTGGTCTTGGGTACTCTCGCACTGGGAGCCGAGCGGAGCTCTTCGGGGAGGGGGACTCGTCTGTGGTCGCTCGGCTCCGGACTTCTGACTTCTGACTGCTGTCGACGTGTGCCGCGTGCGGCCCGTCTCTGCTCGGCCCACTCTGGGTTAAGCTCGCGACCCGTGGCGGTCGTCATCCCGCCGAGAACGCAGACGCCGCCGTTGGGTGCGTTTCCTGGCGACCTGCGGCCGTTGTCGGGCGCGGAAACGGTCGAGGTGATCAGTCCCGAGCTGGCGCTTGTCGACCCGGAGCTCGCGTCTCGTGCGCGGGTATTGCTTCGGGCGTACGACGGCGATGACTTCGTCGCCGCGGAGTCCACTCCTCACATCGATCAGATCGCGCCCGACCCTTCGGGTGATGACCAGACCGTGCTCAGTCCGGAGCTTGCGCTCGTCGACCCCGAACTGGCCGCTTGGGCACGGGCACAGCTTGCCGATGATTCGCCGGCTTC
>DATFXA010000103.1:0-3922 GCA_035258645.1 Gaiellaceae bacterium | reverse complement strand
AGGACCTCGCAGCCCATGTCGTTCATCCGGCCCGAGAGCGCCTCGGCCGAGAAGCCACCGAAGACGACAGTGTGAGGCGCGCCCAGTCGCGTGCAGGCGAGCATCGCGATCGGCAGCTCCGGGATCATCCCCATGTAGATCGCGACCGGCGTGCCCTTCTTGACGCCGCGCTTCTTGAGGCCGTTCGCGAACCGGACCACTTCGCGCTGAAGGTCCGAGAAGGTGAGCTCGCGGCGCTCATCCTCGGGCTCGCCCTCCCAGTAGTACGCCACCTTGTCGCCGTCTCCGGCCTCGACGTGCCGGTCGACACAGTTGAAGCAAACGTTGAGCTTGCCGCCGAGGTACCACTTGGCGTACGGCGGGTCCCACTCGAGCAGCCGGTCGAACGGCTCGAACCACGTCACGCGCTCGCGAGCTTCTGACTCCCAGAACTCCTCGAAGTCCCGCTCGTAGATGTCCGGCTGCGCGTTCGCCTGGGCGGCGAAGTCCTCCGGCGGCGGGTAGCGCCGCTCCTCAAGCAGGATCGTCTCGATCGCGGGCTGGTCGGACGCCAACGCTAGGGAGCGAGCTCGTACGGGTAGTCCGTCAGCAGCTCGGCCCCGTCCTTCGTGACGAGCACGAGATCCTCGAGCCGACAGCCTCCGTAGCCGCTGCGGTAGAGCCCGGGCTCGATCGTGATCACGTCGCCCTCGACCAGCTCGCCCGGATAGCGGCTGAGCCAGGGCTGCTCGTGCACCTCCAACCCGACCCCGTGTCCGAGGCCGTGGTAGAAGCCGTTCTCGAGCACCTCGCCGTCACGCTTGTACAGCCCGGTCGGGTAGCCCTCCTCGTGGAAGCGCTCGCTGGCCAGCACGTAGACGTCGCGGCCCGCGACACCTGGCCTCACAGCTTCCAGAGACAGCTCGAGCACCTCGTGGACGAGGCGTTGGTACGTCGCCAGCTCCTCGGACGGCTCCCCGATCACGAACGTTCGGGTCATGTCGGCGTAGCAGGACGACGCGCGGTCACGCGGCCAGAGGTCCAGGACGATCGGCTCGTCCGGCTTGATCTCGCCGGATCCCATCTCGTGGCCGACGGCCGTCTGGGGCCCGTGCGAGACGATGAACTCGTCGCAGAGGAGGTTGAGGCTCGTGAAGGCGTGCTGGACGGCGTTCTTCACGCGTTCACTGGTCAGCGGCTCGCCGTCGAGGACGAGCGATCCGTTCTTCCTCTCGGTTCGTCGAAACAGCGTGCGCGCCGCGTCCATGCCAGCCTCCGCCCCGCGCTGGGCGCGGCGGATGCCCTCGAGCTCGGCCTCGTTCTTGGCGCGCCGGCGCTGCACGAACGTCTCCCGGTCGGGCGTGATCTCGATCCCCTCGGCCCGGAGCTTGTCTGCCAGAAGGAGCGGGAACGTGACCGGGACGACAGCGCTCGTGATCCCGAACTCCTTGACGGCGCGAACTGCGGTCCCGAGCCCGACCTCTTCCGCCGGAATGCCCGTCTTCACCAGCTCGTCGAAGCCGAACTGCTCGTACGCGTGCGGCTGCAAGCCGTCGTGTCCTAGCACGCGCTCCACCTCGAATGGCGTGATCACGACGTGCCGCTCGCCGTCATGCTCGAGATAGAGGAATGCGTCTGGGATCGGAACCGGTACCTCGTGTCGCATCTCCGGCGAGCGGATGGTGTCCGCCCAGATCAAGAGGTCAGTCACGGCGCCGGATGCTACCCGCTTACCGAAAGCCATACGTAGACTCACGAGAATGGACGAGGCGCTCGCTCGGGCTCAGTCGCTGGTCGACGAGTTCGCGCAGGAGCTCTTCGCGAGCCTTCCGCCCGACGTCGAGATCTTCGACGCCCACGTCCACCTCGGACATGACATCGACGGCTTCAGCGGCAGCTACGAGGACCTGATGGCGATCAACGAGCGCTACGGCGTCTCGCGCTGCTTCATGTTCTGCCTCGACGAGCCTGACCGGCATCCAGCGTTCCGCGCGGCAAACGACAGGACGCTGGCGTACGCGGAGCGCTCGGGCGGCACGCTGATCCCGTTCGTCCGCCTCGACCTCGCCGAGCAGCCGGTCGAAGAGGCCACCCGCTGCCTCGATCTCGGTGCCCGCGGGATCAAGCTGCATCCCCGTGCGCAGCGCTTCCTGCTGAACGACGAGCGCCTGGCGCCGATCTTCGCCCTGGCGGCGGAGCGGCGGGTCCCGATCTTGATCCACGGCGGTCGCGGGCTCCCTCCAATCGCTAGCGAGCTCGCCGCGCTCGTCGACCGCTATCCCGAGGCGCAGCTGATCATCGCTCACGGCGGCATCGCCGACCTCCCCGCCCTCGCGGAGCGATTCGCGGGCAAGGCCGGCGTCTTCTTCGACACATCCGTGTGGAGCGCGATCGACCTGCTGACCGTCTTCCGCGTGTTCTCCCCGGAGCAGATCGTCTACGCGTCCGACTTCCCTTACGGCCAGCAGCCGAGTTCGCTCTCGCTCACGCTCCGTACGGCCAGGGCCTCGGGCCTCGACGAGGACGATCTCCGCGGCGTGCTGGCGGGCAACGCCAACCGGATCGCAGCCGGCGAGCCGCCGCTCGAGCCGACGCGCCCGAAGGGCGGCGAAACGTTCTCGCAGCCGATCGCCTTCGCCCGGATCCACCAGTACCTCTCCATGGCGACGCCGCTCCTCTGGACGCGCCAGCCGGACACGGTCGGGGTGATCGGATTGGCGCTGAACGCGACCTACGAGCCCGACGGCCATCACGACGAGCGTGAGCGGATCAAGGAGCTGCTGCTCTCGGCACGCGAGCTGTGGCGGATGCTGCCGGAGGTGACCGAAGAGCCGGACCAGCGGGTCATCAACAGGATGACGTTTCGGCTGATTCACCTGGCGGACATCCTCGCCGTGACGCCTGACGCGGGCTCGCCCTTCGAGAGTGGGCGAAAGACGAAGAAGCAAGTGTTCAAGCCAAAGGCGACGTCGGGCGCGTAGCGTGGTCGAGCTCACCGTCAACGGCCACGCCTATGAGCTCGATGTGCCCGTGGGGCGGACGCTCGCCGAAGCCCTGCGCCTCGACCTCGGGCTGACCGGCACCAAGATCGCCTGCGGCGAGGGCCACTGCGGCGCCTGCAGCGTCCAGCTCGACGGCATCCCGGTGCTCTCGTGCATCACGCTCGTCCACACCGTCGGCGACCGGAATGTGACGACGATTGAGGGCCTCGCCGAGCATCCGCTCGTGGACGCCTTCGTCCGGGCCGATGCGCTCCAGTGCGGCTTCTGCACGCCCGGCCAGATCGTCTCGGCCGCGGCGCTCGTCGAAAGCAGCCCCGAGCCCAGCTCGGAAGAGATAAGGCACGCGATGTCGGGCAACCTCTGTCGCTGCGGCGCGTATCCACGAATCGAGGAGGCGGTGCTCACGTGGCAAGACTGATCCGCACCGAGAAGGAGGTCGAAGGCCGCTACAGCGAGCAGTGGATCGTCGTCGAGGAAGACGTGCTCGATCAGTGGCCGGCAGGAGCGCGCGGCATCGTCGGCAGGCCGGCCAGGCGGCTCGACGGACACGAGCGCGCGCGGGGCCAGGCGACCTACACGGCCGATCTCGCCCTGCCCGGGATGTTGCACGCCGCCGTCCTGCGTTCTCCTCACGCGCGCGCGCGCGTGAAAAAGCTGGACCTGAGCAGGGCGCACGAGGCGCCCTGGGTGCGCGGCGTGATCGGGCCGGGCGACTCCCACGTGCTCGAGGAGGAGCCGCCATTCCAGGGCTCGCCGGTCGCGGCCGTCGCCGTCGACAGCCCCGATCGGGCGAAGGAGGCTCTGGCGCTGATCGACGTCGAGTGGGAGGTGCTGGAGCCGCTGCTCGATCCGGAGGAGGCGGTCCGCCGCGAGTCGTTCACGGACGAGCTCCGCGAGTACGCCCACGGCGACGTCGAGCGCGCGCTTGCCGAAGCCGACGT
>DATFXA010000102.1:0-6589 GCA_035258645.1 Gaiellaceae bacterium | reverse complement strand
TACCGCTCCGGCCGCCAGGCCGACGCGCTGGAGCTCTACCGCCGGACTCGGGAGACGCTCAGCGAGGAGCTCGGGATCGAGCCCAGCCTCGAGCTGCAGGAGCTCGAGCGGCGGATGCTCCAGCACGACCCGACTCTCGAGCGGGCGCGGACGCCCGTCGCAGAGGCGCAGGAAGGCGCACCGGCGTCGTTCGCGCGCCGGCCGCAGGTTCTCGTTCTCGCTGCGCTTGCTCTCGCCGCGGTCGCTGCTGTAATCGCCGCGATCGCGCTGACCGCAGGCGGCTCGTCAGGGACGAACAAATCCGGAACCGGCGAGCTTCGGTCCTTCGTCGACAAGCTCGAGAACTTCCTTGGGCAATCGCACGACGGCCGGCTCGATGTTGCGGCCGCGATCGACGGCGCCTTCAACTGCAAGCTGACGCCGCAGGCGGCGCTCGTCCGGCTCGATCAGGTTCAGCGGAACCGCCAAAGCCTCTTGCAGCAGGCGGCCGCCCTCTCGGTCCCGAACACCGAGGAGGCACTCAACGCGTCCGATCTGCTCCAGAAGTCGGTGCACGCCTCGTTCACCGCGGATGGGCACTACAGCGACTGGCTGGCGGGCCGCAAGCGCTGCGGGCCGCCCGACGGCAGCCCCGACCTGAAGGCCGCCCTTGCTGCCGACAAGTCGGCGTCGAGAACGAAGCGACAGTTCGTCGCAGCGTTCAACCCACTCGCCCGCCGCCTCCACAAACGCGTCTGGTCGGCGAACGAGTTCTAGGGCGGCTCAGCAGCGACGCTGGAGCGCGAGCACGTCGGCTGCGAACCACGCCCCGCGGCGTCCGATGCCGTAACGGCGCACCCGGGCCGGCCCCGTGTACCAGGCCGCGAGCGCCTTGCGCCGGTCGCCGAAGGTCTGCAGCAGGTGCCTGAGGAACAGGAGCCCGACCCGCACCTGCCCTTCGACATTCCGTGGGTAGCGCCGGTCGGCGAGAACGTGCTCGACGTAGTCCCAGGTCGTCGGCTGAATCTGGAACACGCCCCAGGCTCCGGTGCTGGAGACGACGCCCGGCTGATGTCCGGACTCCATCCAGGCCAGTGCGCACGCAAGCCGATCGTCGACGCCGTAGTAACGGGACCAGCGGTCGATCTGGCCGCGCACCTGTGCCTGGATCCCGAGCCGAAAGATCCGGCCGTGCGTCCGTTGGAGGACGGCGATCGTCTGGGCGCCGACGATGCCGTCTGCCCTCAGACCGGTGCCTTTCTGCGTCCCTACCACGGCAGCCTGGGTGATCGGCCCAAAGGTGCCGTCGATCGCGACGAAGATGCCGCTTCGCCGGAGGAGGAACTGCAGCTCGGCGACGTCCCAGCCGCGCCGACCGCGCCGGAGAAGTCGGTTGCCGAGCTCGTAACGCGCCCAGACTCCGAGCTTCCGGCGCGTGTTGGGGCCGGCCACTCCGTCCGGCGTGAGATGGTGACGGCGCTGGAAGCGCTTCGTCGCACGCCGCGTCTGGGGGCCCGGGATTCCGTCGAAGGGGCCGCGGTAGTAACCCCGTTGAAAGAGCGCGAGCTGTAGCGCAGCGACGTCCGGTGTGGCAGACCGGGCGGGCGAAGCACTGGCGAACGACGCTGCGGCCACCAGCGCGAGAATGCAGGCGCGACGGCGCATGGGAGTGGACCCGGTTCCACCGGCGCGCGAACATTCCTTCCCCGCGTTGTAGGATCCGCGCCGTGCCTGGACCCAGCACCGAACTGATTCGCAGTGTCCCGCTCTTCGCGGACGCCGACGACGCCTTTCTGCAGCGGCTCGCCGACGAGTTCATCGAGCGGACGTATGCGCCCGGCGAGACGATCACCGAGGAGGGTGAGGCCGGCCGCACGTTCGTCGTGATCGAGAGCGGCGACGTGACCGTATTCGTCCACGGCAAGGAAGTCGGCAAGCTCGGAGCCGGCGACTCGTTCGGGGAGATGGCCCTAATCGACAAGTCGGCCCGCACGGCGACGATCAGGGCCGACACCGAAGTTCACGGCTACCAGCTGCCGGTCTGGAGCTTCAGGCCGCTGGTCGAGAGCCATCCCGAGATGACGTGGGCCTTGCTCGAGGCGCTAGCCCAGCGCGTGCGGGTGGCAGAAGCAAGAACGTAAGCTGCGGCCATGTGCCGAAACATCCACACGCTCTTCAACTTCGAGCCTGTCGCAACCGACGAAGAGGTTCGCAACGCCTCGCTTCAGTACGTGCGCAAGATCAGCGGCTTCACGAAGCCCTCGCAAGTGAACGAGGAGGCCTTCGCGCGTGCCGTCGACGAGGTCGCCGAGTCGACGAGAAGGCTCATCGACGGCCTCGTGACGACGGCGGCGCCAAAGGACCGCGAGGTCGTTGCGGCGCGCAAGAAGGCGCGCGCGGCCGAGCGATTCGCGACGGCCTAGCTGGACTCGTGCGACTCGCGGGACGCCGCCAACGACTGTTCCCAGCCGACGTTCACGAGCATCGCGCCAACCTCGCGCACGGCGAGCGCGATCTCGAGGCCGATCTCCCGGATCGCCTCGGTCTCGCGAGCCGTGGACGCGCTGTCCCTCAACGCTGAGAGCAGCGCCTCGAGCCGTTCGATCTCGGCGTAGTTTTTCTGCTCCGGGCCGTTAACCGACATCGGGACCGGCCTCGCCAGATTCGAACGCGACCTGCTCACTGGGTAGCGGCTCCCCGCCCGCCTTCGCCGCCTTCGCCGCCTGCTTCTTCAGCCGCTTCAGCGTCCGTTTTTCCTCGACGGCTCGTTCGCGGTTTCGCTTCGCGATCGTCTGCTGGCGCTTCGCAGTGCTCATCGGCGGACACCGCCATGACGCCGCATGCGGGCGCGCCGCGGGGAGGCCTCGTGGACAAGTGCCACGTTCGTCGCCTGCCGGTCGCCCTCGGTATCGGTGATCTCGAAGCTGACCTCGAGGCGGGCGCAGCGGCCCTGCGGTCGTTTGCCCTCGGCAAAGCCGTCGCCGAGGACTGAAAGCCGCTCGCCCTCGTCGGTACGGATGAATCCAAGGTCCTTGACCTCGTTGAACCAAAGCATCTTGCCGCGCATGGGCGGTCCTTTCGCCGTGAGAACGGCGCGCGCCGGTCGTCCGGCGCGCGCCCGATCTCGCTTACGCGTTCAGCTGAACGACGTTCTTCGCCTCGGGGCCCTTCTCGCCCTCGGCGGCGTCGAACTCGACCTTCGCGCCCTCGCTGAGTGACTTGAACCCGTCACCGGCGATCGACGTGTGGTGCACAAACAAGTCCTTGCCCTCGTCCTCGGGGGCGATGAACCCGTACCCCTTGGAATCGTTGAACCACTTGACTGTTCCAGTCGCCATAAAAAAACACCTCCTTCTACCTTTCGTGAACGGTAGATGGGAGGCGGTTTTGCCGGCCAGATACTCGCTCTGTGGTCAGGTCAGGGTAGCAGCCTGCCCTTTTGCAGGGCTTTTCTAGCGCGGCTAGTTCGGAACGGCAACGGCCTCGATCTCGACCATTACTTCGGGCCGAAAGAGGCTGCTGACCTGGACGAGCGTGCTGGCCGGCGGTCGCTCCGTGTCGACGTACTCGTCACGGATCGAGCGTACGACCGTGATGCGGCTCACGTCGGTCAGGAAGTAGTTCAGCTTGACGACGTCGCTCCACGAGGCGCCGGCGGCCTCGAGCGCGTGGGTCAGGTTCTCGAAGACCTGGCGGGTCTGGGCCTCGAAGTCCCCTTCGCCGACGAGTTGTCCCTCGCTGTCGAGCGGGACCTGGCCGGAGATATAGACGATTCGCTCGGCCGGCGAGTCGACCACATGGCTGTAGCCGAACGGCTTCGACAGCGTGTTCGGCGAGAGAAAGCGCTTCTCGGCCACTGGGGCGAATGCTACTGAGGGATGGCCTGAGCGAAGGCCCGCCGTAGCGGGCCTTCGGTCGGTGTGCTGCTTAGGCCGCGGCGCGGGCGCGCCGGCGCTCGAAGCGCTCGATGCGGCTGCCGCGGCTGACGGTTCGCTCCTTGCCCGTATAGGCGGGATGGCACTCCGAGCAGACCTCGACCTGGAGCGAGGGCCGTGTCGAGCGCGTCTCGAACGTCGTGCCGCAGTTGGTACAGCTGACAGTCGTCGCCGTCAGCTCTGGGTGGATTCCGGTCTTCATCTCTTTCCTTTCTCTACGCGGCGAGCGGCAGCTCGTCGTCGTCCTCGTCGTCTGCTGCGGGCTCGAACGCGCCCAGCGTGCCGCCGAGCCGCTCGAGCGCCTGTGCCTCGAGCTGGCGGACCCGCTCGCGGGTCAGCTCGAGCTCGGCGCCGATCTTCTCCAGCGACTGCGGGTCGCTGTCGATGCCGAAGCGGAGCTCGAGAATCCGCCGCTCACGCTCGGGTAGGTCCGCGAGCGCCTCACGCACCGCACGGGCGCGCAGAGCATCCTCGGCCAGCTCCTCCGGGCTGTCAGCCGACTCGTCCGCGAAGAGATCGCCGAACTCGCTGCTGTCTTCGTCTCCGACCGGCGAGTTGAGCGAGGCCCGCGCCTCGGGAATGGAGAGAGCCTCCTCGACATGCTGCAGCTTCAGCCCGCTTGCCTTCGCGAGCTCCTTGTCGGTCGGGGGCCGCCCGAGATCTACCTCGAGCTTTCGCGCGTGCCTGCGGAGCGTCTGCCGGCGCTCGTGTACGTGCGTCGGCACGCGGATCGTCCGGGCCTGTCCGGCGACGGATCGCTGCACCGCCTGGCGAATCCACCAGGTCGCATAGGTCGAGAACTTGAAGCCCCTCCGCCAGTCGAACTTCTCGACTGCCCGGTTGAGCCCGATGACGCCGTCCTGAATCAGATCGCCGAAGGGGACGCCGTGCCCGCGGTAGCGCTTCGCGACGTGCACGACCAGGCGGAGGTTCGAATTGATCATCCGCTCCTTCGCCTTGAGGTCGCCACGCTCGACCCGCTTTGCCAGCGCGACTTCCTCCGCTGCGGTCAGCAGCGGGTAGCGGCCGATCTCGTTCATGAACAACTCGAGCGAGTCCGCGGACGCTGGGAGCGCCTCGGCCTCGAACGACTCGTTCTCGGACGCCTCGAGCTCCTCTTCAGAGGCCTCGAGCAGCGTCTCGATTTCAGGGGTTTGCAAAGTCGTGCTGATGAGTGATTCCTTTCGTTTCGTCGGGATGGACGGAGCGGCTTCCTCGCCGAGGGGGAGAGGCGTAGTACGGCCGCTCGCGTCCTCTTATTAGAACGACAAGGGGGTGCTTTACATTCCGGCGTAAAGCCAGGCACCAAGCCAAAAACGAGCCGTTAACGAAACTTTTGCAACAAGCTCGCGGCTCGCTGACAACTCGTGCGTAGCGTCCGCTGTCTCAGCCGTCAAAACGTTGGGAGGGCCGCCGTTATGCCGAGGTTCCTGCCTGTCGGAAAGGGTGTGCGAGGAGCAGCAGGGTTCCTGCTCGCTGCGATACCCGCGCTCGGCGCAGTCCTGACCGGGCTTGCCATCACGGGAGGCCTGGTCGGTCACATGGCGCGAGACCATCCGCTCGCGAGCTACGGCGCCTTCGGGCTCGCAGCTTTGGCGATCTTCGCCGGCGCGCTGGCCACCTTCGCGTTTCGCCCAGACTCGGCCGAGGAGCGGGTGGCGATCTATGCGGGCCTCGGATTCGTGATTGGGAGCTTGCTCTTCGGCGTCTACGCGGGCGTCGAGACCTGGGGCGACCGGGCGCAGCCCAGCATCACGCTGACGCCGAAAGCCCGTCACACCGTCGCCGTCACCGTTCGCGGCGCCGGACTTCGCTCGAGCGATCACATCGTCGTCGAGGTCGAGCAGCTCGTGCGGGCGCCGAACGACGACGGGAGGCTGACCTGGAAGGCCGGTGAGCCGCTCTACGGCGCGTCACTCGGGCCCGACGGCGACGGCAAGATCGCCTACACCGTCGACATCCCGCTGCCCGCGGGCGACTACGACGATCTTGGGGCGCGGGCCTGGGTCGGCGAGGAGCCGAAGGCCTGCTACGCACGCGGCAACACGACCGGTTGCGTGCGCGTCCACGTGCCGCGACCGCAGGAGCGGCCGCAGCTCGCGGTTTCCTGGGAGACCTTCGTCCGAGCCCCGCGCCTGCAGATTCGCCTCACCGCGAAGAACCTGCCACAGCGCCCGTCGAAGTCGATGACGCTGCGTGTCTACGGCATCGCCGCCGACCGCACCCGGCGCGAGCTCGCCGAGTGGTCGCTCGCGCCGAACGCCGAGGGGGAGTTCGACCGCAGGCTCGCGGTCGTCGTGGGCCATGCCTTTGCCGACGTCTGCGTGGTTGCGAGCACCTCGACGCTCGAGCCGACCTGTCCGGCGCCTGCCGAGGACGGGACCGTGTGGTCGCAGCTCGCGGTTCCTCTGGCTTAAACCGGGTTAGCCTCCCCCGCGATGGTGCGTCGGCACGTCGTCGTCCACGGCCGCGTTCAGGGCGTCGGCTTTCGGTACACGCTCGCGCGTGCGGCCGCGACTCGCGGCGTCGGGGGTTGGGCTCGCAACCGGGCGGACGGCACGGTCGAGGCGGTCTTCGAGGGCGAGACGGAGGCCGTCGATTCACTCGTTCGCCTGTCCGCCGAGGGCCCCCGCGGCGCCGAGGTCGAGCACGTGGAGGCCTTCGACGAGGCTCCC
>DATFXA010000101.1:0-7837 GCA_035258645.1 Gaiellaceae bacterium | reverse complement strand
TTGAGGAACGAGAGCTTGACCGCGTCGGTCGGCCCGTTCCTGTGCTTGGCGAGAATCACCTCGGCCAAGCCTTGTTGATCCGACTCGTCGTTGTAGTACTCGTCCCGGTAGATGAACATGACGAGGTCGGCGTCCTGCTCGATCGAACCGCTCTCGCGCAGGTCGGAAAGAATCGGCCGCTTGTCATGTCGCTGCTCGACCGCGCGCGAGAGCTGCGACATCGCCAGGATGGGGACGTCGAGGTCGCGCGCGAGCACCTTCAGGTTCCGAGAGATCTGCGAGACCTCCTGGACACGGTTCTCGACCGTCGCACCCGAGGTCATCAGCTGGAGGTAGTCGACGACGATCAGCCCGAGCTTCGGCTCGCGCGTCTTCAACCGGCGGGCCTTCGAACGGATCTCCATCATCGTGATCGAGCCGGTGTCGTCGACGTAGATCGGCGCCTTCGCGAGCTTGTCGCAGGCTGCCGTCAGACGCGGCCAGTCGTCGGGCCCGAGCTTTCCGGTGCGCAGCCGGTTCGACTCGACCTTCGCCTCGCTGCACATCAGGCGCTGAGTGACCTCCGACTTCGACATCTCGAGCGTGAAGATCGCGACCGGCGTTTCGTTCCTGACCGCCAGATTCGCGGCCATGCAGAGGCCAAGCGCCGACTTACCCATGGAGGGGCGGGCGGCCGCGATGATCAGGTTGCCGGGCTGGAAACCCGACGTCAGCCGATCGAGATCGCGGAACCCGGAGGGCACACCGGTAATGTCGGCGCCGGCCTCGTAGAGGGCTGTTATTCGTTCGAAGCCCTCCTTCAGAAGCTCGTCAATGTGGGTGAACTCGCCCGTGACTCGCGCCTGCGAGAGATCGAAGACGACCTGCTCTGCGTGGTCGACCAAATCGCCGGCCTCGCCGGGGCGTTCCCAGCCGAGGCGTGAGATCTCGCTGCCCGCGTGAATCAGCCCACGCAGGGTCGCCATCTCGCGGACGATGCGGGCGTAGTGCCCGGCGTTCCCGCTAGCCGGCACCAGGGCTGCCAGCTCGTGGACGCGGACCCGGCCGCCCACGTCTTCGAGATCGCCGCGCTCCTCGAGCGCGTCGACGAGCGTGATCGCGTCCACGGGCTCGCCCTTCGCGTAGAGGGAGAGGGCCGCTCGGTAGATCTTCGCATGGCTCTCGCGGTAGAAGTCGGCGGCGTCGAGCACCTCGCTGACCGCCCCAATCGCCCCGGGGGAGATCATCATCGCGCCAAGGACGGACTCCTCGGCTTCGAGGTTTTGGGGCGGGACTGGGGCGGTCTGCGAGGTCTGCGGCGGCTGGGCGAGCTGGGCGACCTGAGCCATCGCGGCGTAGTCAACAGCGGACGTGCCCGGAAGTGAAGACCTGTGCATAACAGGCTCCTTCCTACTAGACAGGTTCCCTTGATCTGCAGGCACTATAGAACATATGTTCGCAAATCGACCGGACAGATCTGTGGGAAGTTTCCTCGCAGCTTGCGGGAATTTCGTCGCTCATTCCCCAGGCGGTGGAAACCGTTGGGGAAAAGCTCGGCTCGGTCCCCGTCAAACGGGCGGAGGCAGCTTCTTGACGATCACCGTCGCTGCTGCCGTCCGGCAGTTGTTGCGCTCATTCGCCTCCCGAACGGCGCCGCGGGCGTCGGCGCAGGCGATGAGTGAGTAGGTCCCGAACTGGATCGACACGGGGACGGTCGCCCTTGCCGAACCACGGGACGAGGACCCGGACATCAGCGAGACGACCGAGCGGCTGCCGATCGCCGTGCGCTTCCCGTTCGAGCTGAGGTAGTACCGCGTCAACGTGCTGCGGGCACCGGCGCCTCCGACGTTGCGGGTGCGATCCGTAACCGAGAAGCGGTGACCTGGAAAGGTCACGGCAGGAGGATTCGAGACCGAGCCGACGACAAGATCTGGCCTAGTGGCCCGGCTCGTTCCCGTCGATGCGAAGGCAACGCCCGAGCCAATCAGGGATATGACCAGCGTGCCCGTGAAGAGCTTGCGACGCATGGCGAGGGCTTTCCCGGACCGCTTCGACTCGAAACGGTGGCCTGCTACTCGCCCCGGGGCTCGGGCTCCGGATCAGGCTCGGTGGCGGGCTTGCCCGGCGCTTCGTCCGGCGGGGACTCGTCGAAGGACTGCTCTTCGGCCTCCACCTCGGCCACCGCCGCCTCGGTTGCCGCCTCGGCAGCGGCGCGTGTCTCCTCGGCCTCGGCTGCGGCCGCCGCTTCTTCGGCGGCTGCGGCCTGGTCGAGGGCTTCGAGCTCCTCCTCGGGCGGCAGCTCGCCCCCTTCTGGAACCACCGCGAGGCGTAGTGTCGCGGTCACGTCCTGGAAGAGCTCGACCGGAACTTCGTAACGGCCGATCCGCTTGATCGACTCCGGGAGGTCGAGCTTCCGCCGGTCGATGCGGAGTCGCTGGGTCTCCCAGACGCGGTCGGCGATGTCCGTCGCCGTGACTGAGCCGAAGAGGGTGCCGGTATCGCCCGCCTGAACGTCGAAGCGGAGCTCGGCGCCCTCTAGCTTCTGTGCGAGCTCCTGGGCCTGCTCGAAGCTCTGCGCCTCGTGGCGGGCCCGGGACGCTGCGAGCTTCTGGATCTCCGCAACCCGGCCAGACGCGGCCGGCTCGGCGAGTCGCCGTGGCAGCAAGTAATTGCGGGCGAACCCGGCAGCGACGTCGACGACCTCACCCCGGAGACCGACCTTCTCGACGTCTTCTCGGAGGATGACCTGCATCAGCGGTCGCGGTCGCCGCGGTCGCCCCGCTCTCGCCGGCCGTCCGGCCGCTCCTCGCGGCCCTCGGCCACGTAGGGCAGGAGGGCCATCTCCCGTGCGCGCTTCACTGCGACGGCGATCTGTCGCTGGTGGCGCCGGCAGGCGCCTGTAATCCGCCGGGAGCGGATCTTCCCCTTCTCGGAGACGTAGCGGCGCAGCTGGTTGACGTCCTTCCAGTCGACCTCTTCGATCTTGCTCCGGCAGAACCAGCAGTTCTTCTTCCTGATGGGCCCGGCGGACGGGCCGCCGCGCCGGCGCTGCTGCTGTCTGTCCTTCGTCTGGGCCATCAGCGCTTAAAACGGGATGTCGTCGTCGGCGGCGGCGCCGAAGTCGGCGCTCTCGGTCTGCGAGGCTGCGCCCGCGGGGACGAACTGGTTCTGGCCACCCTCGGCGTCACCGCGGCCGCCGAGGAACTGGACGCTGTCGGCAATGATCTCGACTGCCTGGCGCTTCGTTCCATCCTGGGCGTCCCATTCGCGCCACTCGAGCCGGCCGTCGACCGCGACGGGGCGGCCCTTCGAGAGGTACTGCGCGCAGCTCTCGCCCTGGTTGCCCCAGACGGTGATGTCGAAATAGTTCGGCTTCTCGGTCCATTCGCCGGTCGCACCATCCTTGCGGCGTGTGTTGACGGCGAGCCGAAGGCTGCAGACCGGGGTCCCGCTCGGCGTGTGCCGGAGCTCTGGATCCTTGGTCAGATTGCCCACGAGGACGACTCTGTTGATGTTGGCGGCCATGAAAACCTCCTCACCCGACGGGTGTTGCTTGCTCTTCGGAATCCTGCCTGTGCTCGGGCGTACTTTCTAGCGGCCGCGTCGGACCTGTCGCCGCCGTACGCTTGACGGCGAGGTGGCGCATGACGCCGTCCGTGATCTTCAGGACCCTCGAGACCTCCTCCAGCGCCTCCGGCTCGGCTTCGAAGGTCAGCAAGTGGTAGACGCCCTCGGCCTTGTGGTCGATCTCGTAGGCGAGGCGGCGCCGGCCCCAGACGTCGTCCGAGCCCCAGCTTCCGCCTGAGCCCTCGATGCCCTCGCGCACGCGTGCGATGATTTCCTGCTGCCGCTCCTCGGGCAGCTCCGGGTCGAGCATGAGCAAGATCTCGTAACCGATCATCGTCCCGAATTCCTCCTTCCCACGGTCTGAGTCGGCCTCGTCTGCGGGCGCCGCTTCGGGGCAGTACGGCGCGTCGGCGAGGCAGGAAGCCGCGGAAGAGTAGCATCGGGCCGATGCGCAACCGACTCGCGTGGGTCGCCGGAGCCGTGGGC
This sequence comes from Gaiellaceae bacterium, assembly GCA_035258645.1. Lineage (GTDB taxonomy): Bacteria > Actinomycetota > Thermoleophilia > Gaiellales > Gaiellaceae > 13-2-20CM-68-14. The sequence continues at coordinate 3,805 of DATFXA010000101.1, read as the reverse complement.
GCGGCCGGTGTGGCCTACAAAGCGCTGCGCCGCGGGCGCGATCACGGTCACGAGGCTCCGGACCCCCGCGCCGATGAACTGAGGCGCAAGCTCAATGATTCCAAGCAACTGGTCGATGAGCGCGAGCAGTTCGAGTCGGGCGAGACGGCAGTCGACGAGGTCGACTCGACGACGCTCGAGGACAAGCGCGCCGCCGTCCACGAGCGGGGCCACGCCGCGGCGCGCGAGATGCGGGGGCCTAGCGCAAAGGAGTGAAGGTGCCGACCCCGGCTGCCAGCCCTCGGGCCACCTTCCACTCGTAGGCGCTCGACTGCAGCAGCTGCCGCTCGGTCGGGTTCGAGAGGAACCCGCATTCCACGAGAACCGCCGGGACATTCGCCCAGTTGAAGCCGGTCAGGTCGGTGCGCTTGAGGAGCCCGAGGTTCGCGGCGCCGGTCGCCCGCACGGCCGCTGCCTGGACCAGGCGCGCGGCCTTGAGGCTCCGGGCATAGATGTCGTTCGTCCAGCCCTTGTGCCAGGCCGGGTAGAGGGTCTGGAACCCGTGCAAGGACGTGTTCGTCGAGCCGTCGGCATGGATGCGCAGCATCAGTGCGGCATGGCGCCGGTTGCAGAACTGCGCGCGGGCGATGTTCCCGCCGTTGCCGTAGCGGAACACGGTCCCGGTGCGCGTCATCGCCACGCGGTAGCCGCGGTCGAGCAAGAGCGTCCGCGTCCTTTTCGCGATCGCGAGGTTGACCGTCGCCTCGCCCGACGCGCCGCCGCCGTCTTTGATCTTGAGCACCCCCGAGCCGGGCCCGATCGGCTCGGACTGACGTCCGATCGCAGGTGGGGTGCCGTGGCCTGGGTCGAGGCAGATCAGCGGCGGCGGGGCGAGGATCAAGGTCCGAGCCGCTCCGCCAGGTACTTGACGGCGAGCGGATAGCGCCACTCGATCCCCGAGTGCGTGCCGTCGAAGATCTCGAAGAAGTAGTCGGTGATCCCGAGCTGCTCGAGCTGCCGGCGGAAAGCCTCGGCGCCCAAGTCCAAGTAGGCGTCGTCGCGGTTGCCGGCGTCGATATAGATCGCCTTCTGTGAGCGAAGAGCCTCGGCGTAGCGGGGCGCCATCCGTACCGGATCCCACGCAAGCCACCGCTCCCAGACATCGGGTTTCAGCTCTCCGGTCAGCGGCTCATAGGGAACGTGGACAGTCCCGTCCTCGTCGGTCGAGTAGCACGCCGCCATACACCAGTCGTTCAGGAGCGAGTAGTCGGACTTCTTGGAGAACGGCGGCCGGGAGCGGAAGTCCTCCCAGAAGCGCTCGAAGGAGCCGTCGTAATCGTCACGCAGCGCCCGGGCGGAGTCGCGGAACTCCGGCAGGTAGCAGGTTTCGAAGAGCGCGTCGCCGGCATGGGTGGCGAAGCCGCCAAACACATCGGGACGAAGCATCGGGGTAACCATCGCGCCGTAGCCGCCACTCGACTTGCCGGCGATTCCGCGGTGGCCGGCACCGGTGAGGGTTCTGTACCGCTCGTCGACCCGGGGCACGATCTCGTCGCAGAGGTACGTGTGGTAGCGGCCGGTTCCAGGCGAGTCGAGGAACTGGCTCCCGGCGAGCGACGTCCAAGCATCCACCCAGACCAGGACGGCGGGGGGCGCCTCTCCCGAGGCGAACAGCTCGTCCATCAACTCCGGCGGGTTCAAGCGGAAGGCCGCGCGGTTGCGCCACATGTCGAGCTGGCCACTGAGGCCTTGGATCAGGTAGACGGACGGGTAGCGGCGCTCCGGCTCGTCGTCGTAGCCGGGCGGGACGTAGACCCAGAGCGGCCGGACATGTGGGTCGCCGAGCGCGTTCCCCTTCAGCGCCTCGCTCTCGAACGTGTGCTCCTCGAGGCGGCCGGCGAAGTCGATCGACCACGGCAGCATCGCCCGGAACCTATCGAGAACAGACACTTGACTCTCCGGTTAGGGGAGCATTCATGCTTGCAAGCGTGAACACGCTTCTAGGGATAGGCGACTTCTCGCGGATGACGTTCCTCAGCGTGAAGACGCTGCGCCACTATCACGAGGTCGGCCTGTTGACTCCGGCGGAGATCGACCCTGACACCGGCTACCGCCGCTACGAGACGGGGCAGGTGCCGATGGCGCAAGCGATCAGGCGGCTGCGCGAGCTCGGGATGCCGGTCGACGACGTTCGCCTGGTGATCGAGGCTCCCGACGTCGACGCCAGAAACGCGGCGATCGCCGAGCACCTGGAGCGGATGGAGGGTGAGCTCGAGCGAACGCGGGCGACGGTCAAGTCGCTGCGTTTGCTCCTGGACGGCAGCCAAACCAAGGGCGTTGCCGTCGAGTACCGCGCCGTCGGCCCCAGCGAAACGCTGGCGATCCGCGGCCAGGTCGCTCACGCGGACATGTTCGTCTGGCTGGACGAAGCGCTCGACGAACTTCGGGCCGCGGTGGACGGAGCGAATGGCCGCCGGGGTGGGGTGGACGCCGCGTTGTACTCCAGCGAGCTGCTCGAGGACGAACACGGGGAGATCGTGGCCCTGATTCCGGTCCGGTCGTTCGGCGCGGCGGCCGGGCGGATCGAGCGGCTGAGCCTGCCGCGGGTCGAGTACGCGATGGCCGTGCACGAAGGCTCCATCGACGACCTCGACCGCACCTACGCTGCGCTCGGCACGGCGGTCGCCGAGCGGGCGATCGGGGTCGAAGGCCCGATCCGAGAGGACTACCTCGTCGGCGCCCGCGACACCCCTGACGAGAGGCGCCACCGCACCGAGATCGGCTGGCCGGTCTTCCAGACCACGCCGGCCGCGTAACTCGCGCAACCCACGGGAGGCACCACCCATGACTCGCGTCGACGTCGTCGCCGTGCCCTCGTTCGGCGACCGCATTTCCCGCCGACTCGGCCTGGGGCTCTCGCGAGAGCTCTGGCTCGTCCAGATCGGCATCTTGCTCAACGCCCTGGGCTGGGGCGCCGTCCTCCCGTTCGAGGTCATCTACCTGCACGAGGGCCGCGGCTTCTCGCTCGAAACGGCGGGGCTTGTCGTCGGGACGCTGACCGGAGTCGCCGTGGTCGCTGCGCCCTGCGCGGGACCGCTGATCGACCGCTTCGGGGCCCGGACGGTCGTCGCGGGCGCTGGGCTCGCCCTCGCGGTGGGCTATGCGGCGCTCGGCTTCGCACACATCGAGGCAGCCGCATTCGCCGCGGCCGCGGTCGGAGGGATCGGGAATGGCGCGTTGCTTCCGGCCCAGTCGACGTTGATCGCCGGACTTGCCGCGCCCGAGCTGCGCCATCGGGCCACCGCCGTCTCGAGGGTCTGCACGAACGCGGGCTTCGGCGTCGGCGGCGCCCTCGGCGGGCTCGTCGCCGGTTTTGGGCTGAGCGGCTTCGTCGCGCTCTTCCTGCTGAACGCCGCGACCTACGCCCTCTACGTCGGCGTTCTCGTCGCCGTGGTCGACGAGCCGCCGCGGCCCGAGCCGCTATCCGGGGGCTACCGCCGCGTCCTCCGCGATCGCGCGTTCATGCGGCTCGCCGTCACGAACGCCGTCATCATCGCCGTCGGCTGGGGCGTGCTCCCCTGGGTGATACCGCCCTACGCGAAGGGCGACCTCGGTCTTGGCACCCAGCTGATCGGCCTGCTCCTGCTTGCCAACGCGACAATGGTGGTCGTCGCCCAGGTGCCGGTCGCGAAGTTCGCGGAAGGTCGGCGGCGCGTTGCGATGATGGCCACCGGGGCCGCGCTGATCGGCGCCGCCTGCCTGCTCGCGCTCGCGGCGCGACTTCTCGATGGAGCTGCGCCCACCGCGCTCGTCGTCGCCTCGATCA
>DATFXA010000100.1:0-2443 GCA_035258645.1 Gaiellaceae bacterium | reverse complement strand
TCCGTCCAGACGGAGAAGACGTGAGCGCGCGGCGCGTCGAAGACCCGCTCGACGCGGATCTCCAGCTCGCTCGGGGTGGTGACGGTGGTCTCATTCACGTCAGCTCACCGCCTGCTTGACGAGCTTCGCGATCCGGGTCTCGTCCGCCTTTGTCAGCTTTGTGAGCGAGTATGCGATCGGCCACATCGAGCCGTCGTCGAGATTCGCGCTGTCGTTGAATCCGAGCATCGCGTAGCGCTCCTTGAACTTCGCGGCATCGCGGAAGAAAACGACGACCTTGCCGTCCTTGTTCGCGTACGCGGGCATGCCGTACCACGTCTTGGGCGTGAGCTCCGGCGCGTTGGCCTTGACGATCGCGTGGATCCGCTGACCGAGAGCCCGGTCGTCGGATGTCATCTTCTCGAGCGCGGCGACGATGGCTTCTTCACCGTCCGCGGCCGCTTTGAGCTCCTTGGCTCGCGCGCGCATCGCGGCCTTTTCCTCGGCCGAGAATCCTTCCTTCTTCTTGGTTGCGCTCATGCTGCTCCTTTCGTTCGTTCGACGACCTCGGCGAACCGGTCGAGTCGCCGCAACCACGTGCTGATGCCCTCGAAGGCGTACGGCGCCAGCATGCACCTCCGGACGCGGCCGACCTTCTCGGTCGTGACGAGCTCGGCTTCCTCGAGCAGCCGGATGTGCTTCGTGATTCCCGGCAGCGACATGCCGAAGGGCTCCGCCAGCTCGCTGACCGTGGCGCTGCCGGCCCCGAGCCGTTCGAGGACGGCTCGCCGGGTCGGATCCGCGAGTGCCGCAAAAGCTCGGTCGACCGAGTTCGAATACGAATACTTAACCACTGGGTTAAGTATAACAGAAATGGATTACGAAGGCGGAGCTGTAACCGCGGTCTCTGCGCCCTGGTTCGAAAACAGCTCGCCCGCCAGGGCGTCGACGCGACGCTCGATGTCTTCGCGAACCCGGCGAACTTCGTCGATCGGAGCGCCGGCCGGATCACCCACGCGCCAGTCGACGTGTCGCACGGTCGCCGGGATCTCCACCGGGCCGACGCTGCGGCCCATCGTGACCACGACGTCGGCGCTGGAGAGAACCTCCGGGGACAACGGCTTGGTGAACGCTTCGCCGAGATCGATCCCGACCTCGTCCATGGCGACGCGGACGTTCTGGTCGATCTCGGCAACGGCCTGCGATCCCGCGGAGTGGACGCTCACCGCGTCGCCCGCTCTACGCGCGAGCAAGGCGGCTCCGATCTCGGAGCGTCCGCCACCCGTCAAGCTGACGAAGAGCACCTCGAGCGCCGGTTTTGCCAGGCGCCCGTCGGCCTGGGCCTGCGCACGCAGCCGCTCGCGTGCGAAGCGCTCCGCGAGGATGTGCACGAAGGGCGTGATTCCGGCGGAGCTCAACTCCCGGGCGGACTCGTCCACGAGTACGCGGATCGCTTCCCGGTCATACAGATCCTCGAATTCTTCGGAGAGCCGGTCTACAGCCGAGGCCAGCCGGAGCCTCATCGCATCGTCGAAGCCGGGGAACTCTGCCAGTCCCATCTGATCGGCGGGATTCTCCCTCGCTTCCGTGTAGCAGGTGGGAGACAAAGCGGTGGCGATCTGGTGTAGGGGTACCGCGCCTGAACCGGGCTATGCTGGTCGAGGTGAGCGTCGAGAGCGAAGAGCCAAAGCCGGCTCCCGTTTCACGGGCCGGTAGCAGCGAGCTCCCGGCAGAACTCTCGGTCGTCGGCGAGCAGCCTCGCAGCCGCTTCCTCAATCGCGAGGCCTCCTGGCTCGATTTCGACGAGCGAATTCTCGCGTTCGCCAACCGAGAGACGTTGCCGGTGCTCGAGCGCGCGAAGTTCTTCGCGATCTTCAGCGACAACCTCGACGAGTTCTTCCAGGTCAGAGTCGGCAGCCTGAAAATGCGGCTCCAGGCGGGGCTGCCCTCGGGCGCCTCCGAGGACGAGACCGCCCGCGACAGGCTTGGCCGAATCAACGACCGCGTCCGCGAGCTCGGAGCGGTAAGAGACGCCGACTTTGCCTCACGACTCGTCCCTGCCTTGGGTGCCGCAGGCGTGCGGCTCTCCGACTGGGACGACCTCGACGCCGACGACCAGAAGTTCCTCGACGACCTGTTCGACGAGGAGCTCTTCCCAGTCCTCACACCGCTCGCGGTCGACCCCGCTCACCCGTTTCCGTACATCTCGAATCTCTCCCTCAACCTCGCCGTGGTCGTCCGCGTGCCGGGTGAGCTGACCCGGAGGATCGCCCGGGTCAAGGTGCCACAGTCGCTACCGCGGTTCTTCGTCCTTCCGGACGGCGAGCGGTTCGTGCCGCTGGAGCAGCTGATCGCCAGACACCTGGCGGCGCTCTTCCCCGGGATGGAAGTCATCGAGCACTCGCCGTTCAGGGTCACGCGCAACACCGACTTCGACGTCGAGCTCGAGGGCGAGGAAGACATG
>DATFXA010000099.1:0-8358 GCA_035258645.1 Gaiellaceae bacterium | reverse complement strand
GGCGATTGAGAGGGGCCGACGGCAAAGGGCCGCAGACTGGCTTCGGAAAGGAGTCGCCTGATTTCGGCCCCTCGCGTGACTAGACGGCAACGGCCGAGAGGATCTTCCTTCCTCTTGCCTCCCCGCCGCTTCTGGAGGTTTAGGGATCGGCGACGCGCGTCCAGCGTCAGGCATCCATGACGATCGTCACAGGCCCGTCGTTAAGGAGGTCGAGCTGCATCCGCGCCCCGAAAATTCCGGTTTGGACCGGAACGCCGGCCGCTCGGAGAGCCTCGCAAACGGCTTCGTAGAGAGGTTCGGCCTTCTCTCGCGATGCTGCCTTTGAGAAGTCTGGCTGAGTTCCCCTTTGGCGTTTGCTATCTGCGATCAGCGTGAACTGGCTGACGACGAGGGCCTCGCCGTCGACGTCGAGCACGCTCAGATCGAACTTGCCCGCGTCGTTCTCGAAGATGCGAAGCCGAGCGACCTTCGCAGCCAGTCGTTCCGCATCTTCGTTCGAGTCTTCGGCGGCGACACCGACCAGGACGCAGAGGCCTGCGCCTATCGAGCCAACGGTCTCGCCTGCTACCGCGACCCGGGCTCTCGAAACGCGCTGGACGACAGCGCGCATCGCCGATTAGGCCACGTCGCGGATACGGGCCAAGGCGTCGCGTGCGATGCCGACCGGGACGCCATGGCGGCTCTGCCGGCGCGGCCGTCTGACTCCGGTCCGGAAGACCACCTACACCTCGTCCAGCGTGCGAATACGAGCTGCGTAGTCCTTGGAAGCCGGACGCAGCGAGCTGGCCAGCTTGTAGTGGCCCTGGGCCTCGGTCTCGCGGCCCTGTTTCTCGAGGCAGCGGCCGAGCGCGTAGTGGGCGTAATCGTCAGCCGGCGCGAGTTCGAGCATCTTCCTGAACTCCGTCTCGGCCGCGTCATAGCGATGGATGCGGAAGTAGGCGATCCCCAGCGCCTCGCGGATCGAGGCCTTCTCGGGCTCGCGACGCTTTGCCTTCTCGAGCGGCACGGTGGCCTGGGCGGCCATCCCGTCCCGGAGATGGCTGCGGCCCTGTTGGAAGAGGTTGTAGGTGTCACTCATCGGTCTGATTCAGATAGGCAAAGTTCTCCTGCACCAAGTCAAGCGGGTCCGTCAAGTCTCGCGTCGGTCCGACTTCAAAAGCGGAAACGCGGAGACCATCGTCGATCGCGCGCTGATAAGCCTCGGCGAGCTCGAACGGCGGGCCGGCGAGACGGTCCAGGTAGCTCGTCAGCTCGGGCCCGAGGCCCCATAGTGAGGCATGCGCGAACGGCGTCTCGGTCTGTGCTGCCGCGACGATTCGCGAGACCACGCCGCCGTCGACCTCGACGCCCGCGCGCTGCGGTCCGGGCGGCGGGTCGCGCCTGATCGCAACCGCGCCTGCCGCCTCGGCGCGCGCGAAGGCAACCGCGAACCGGCCCGGATCGCCCGGCCGGAAAACCGTGTCGGCGGTCGCGACAAGCAGCGGCGGCCCGGCGCCCGCCGCCAGTGCGCGCGAGACCGCGTCCGCGGAGCCGTCGGGTCGGGGCTGTCGCGCGTACCGAAGCTCCAAGCCAAAGCCAGACCCGTTCCCGAGCAGGCTTTCCACCTGCTCCGCGAGGTAGCCGGTGACGACGGTGACCCGCTGGCAGCCGGCTGCCCGCAGCTCGCGCAGCGCGACCGCGACAACCGGCCGCCCGTCGATCGGCAGGATCGGCTTCGGCCAGCGTTCGGTGACCGGCCAGAGCCGCCGGCCCTCGCCGGCAGCCATGACGATCGCCTCCACTCTTCTAGCCGCCGAGACCGAGCGAGCGGAGCGAGACGAGGCCGAGGGCGCGTTCCGTCCGCGTGAGCGCACGGCGCAACTCGCGCAGCAGCGACCGAAGCTCCTGCCGCGTCGAACGGGCGGCTTCGCGGGCGGCCCCGGACGGGCCGAAGCGTGCCTCGGCCGCCGAGGAGACGAAGGCGGAGGCCGACACACCGAGCTCCGCCTCGACCAGCCCGGCGAGCTCACCCAGCGTCGAGCTCGGGGGCGCCTGCGCGCCCTGGTCGGCGATGAAGTCCGACAGCTCCCGCACGCTGGCGCGCGCAAGCTTTCGCGGGTCGCGTGTCAGGTAGCGCCCCTTGCGAATCGCAAGCTTTGCCGCGCCGAGCAGAACAACGAGTGCCGCGGCGAGCATCGCCAGCAGGCGCAGGAGCGAGCCGATCCTCCAGCCTGCCTGCCCCGTTTTCGGGTGCGTCGCCAGCCGTGCCGCGCCTGCCGCGGCGTTTCCGTGAGCACCGCGCAGCGTCCGGAGGTCGAATGCCCCCGGCTTCTTCAGGTGCTGCGTAACCGCGAACAGGCCGTCGGTGAGGTCGAAGTGCGGCGATGAGGCGGTGTACGTCCCGTTCAGCGACCCGCGACCCGGCGTGGGATCGAACGGCAGCCAGCCGTAACGTGGGAACCAGGCCTCGACCCAGGTGTGCGCGTCGTGGTCGGTCACCGTCCACTCGTGCTTGCTGCGGTCGTACTCGCCGCTCGTGAAGCCGGCGGCGACGCGGGCTGGAATCCCCAGGTACCGGAGCATCAGCGCCATCGCCCCGGCGAAGTGCTGGCAGTAACCCCGGTGAGTCTGCATCACGAAGGCGACGAGCGCCGGCAGCGCCGAGCTCTGCGGTGGGGTCTCGTCGTAGTGGAACGCCGGCGAGCGGAACCAGGCTTCGAGCTCGAGCGCGGCGGCATAGGGATTCGAAGGGTCGCCGACGATCCGCCTCGCGGTCTCGTACAAGCCCTCGTAGGGCCGCGTCTCGTACGAGGTGGCGAAGATTCTCGCCACCTGCCGCTCCCGATCGGGCGCGCCGAACGGCGGAGCGCTGACGTGCGCCTCCACAAGGAGGTCGGACTTCTCGACCTGCTTCGGATAGCGGGCCGGCAGGGACGCCAGCTGACGCGGCGTAGGCTGCGCCTCGTAACTCCAGACGGTGTAGTGCTCTCCGCGGCCGAGCCGCTCGTCCTGGAGGTGAGCGACGCCGCCGTCACCGTACTCGACCGTGTGTGAGCCCGGGCCGTACGCGACCGGGACGCTTGCCCCTACGAAGTGGCTGTCGCGGAGTGCGGCAACCGTCACGTCCTGCTGCACCCACCGACGCGGATCCCTTCCCGCCGGAGGCAACTCGGGGTCGCCGAGCAGCTCGTCGCGCCCGTTGATCCTGGTCGGCGAGATCGAGGAGCCGTTGCCCTCGTACCAGTTGCCGCCCTGGAACTGATCGAGCGTCGTCGCCCGCCAGTACGTGGGCCGGGTCGGCGCCCTGATCGTCAGCACCGTCGTCACCTTCTTCGGAAAGTGGAGGCCGCTGAAGTTCGAGTTCCAGACGTACTCGACACTCACGGGCTTCGGAGGCTTGGTGTAGAAGTCCCAGCCCTGCCAGTGCAGAACCTGGCCGCTCGCGACCGCGGACGAGGTGGAAGCGGCAAACGCAGCAAGCACGGCCGCCGCGCAGACCAGCGCGCCCAGGGCGAGCCGCCGCGGCCGAAGCGGCCCGCCGAGCCCGAGAAGAAGCGACAGCACCACAGCGAGCAGGGCCGCGCCGCGCGCAAGATCGCCCGGGCCCGTCAGGAGCGTCGCCGGCCAGCCGGCGGCCACGACGACGGCAAGCGCCGCCAGCACCGGCTTGCGTGCGGCGATGGCCATCGCCACGACCGCGCACGAGGCGAAGAGCGCGATGAGGACCACGCCCTCCATCCGCGGGTGCGCAGCGGCGGCAAACGGCAGCCTGACGTCGTAGAACTCGAGGAAGCCACCGTCGAAGCGACCGAGCAGCCTGAGCGGGTGGACGATCCAGACCCCCAGCGCCGCATGAAGTGCGAGGACGATGGCCGGGACGGCCGCAATCGCACGCCACCGTGGCCTGGGCATCAGTGCGGGCACGAGGGCGAGCACGATCAGCCAGAGCGCCGTCGAGCTGTCCGCGTGTGGGTTACCGAGACGTAGCCAGCACCAGGCCAGGAGCGCGGCTGGCGCCGCGTAGAGGACGGCGGTTCTAGCCATCGGCCGCCCTCTGCAGCGAGGCTCCACCGAGCTTTGCGGCCAGGTCGTCGCCGCGTCGGAGCACCGCAACCGGGACGCCGCCCGCCTGGAGGCGAAGCAGCGTGGGCTGCGGCGCCGTCTGCGACCCGTTCGGACCAAAGCTCGCCGGCTCGACGTAAACGAGGGCCGCGGGCTGTCGCGCGACCGTGCGGCGCAGCAGCCGTTCGACAAGCAGCGGCGAGAGCGACGCGGTCACGACGGTCAGCTCCAGCGCGCGGGCCACGGAGCCTTCGTCGTCGCCGAGCAGGGCGGCTGCCGACGCATGGGCGTCGGCCTCGGCCGCCGCAAGGAGGTCATAGGCCTGCGGCCAGTCGGTCTCGTACGAGTGCACGCGCTGGATGCTTCGGTGGGCCCCGTTGACGACGAGGAGGGCGCGACGTCCGCGCCGAGCCTGCGCAAGCAGAAGGGAACCAGCCGCCCGGACCTGGACGTCGAAGCTCTCCCCCACGACCGCGCCGGATTCCCCGTCCAGCAGGATCGCGACCTCGTCGCGTGGCGCGTCCTCGAGCTCCTTGACCATCAGCTCGCCGCGCTTCGCGGTCGAGCGCCAGTGCACCTTGCGCAAGGACTCGCCCTGTTCGTACTCGCGGACGCTGTGCAGGTCGAAGCCGCTCGGGCGCCGGAGCAACAGCCGGCGCCCGTCCTGCGCGTACGTTCCGCCTTCCGAAAACAGCCGGTCGAGCTCGACCAGACGCGGATGCACGAGCAGCGCCCAGGGCGCGGCGAGCGAAATCTCGGCCCGCTGGAGGCCGAACGCGTCCTCGAGCACCGCCCGGACGTCGCGGAAGCTGTAACGCCCGCGGCGCAGCTTCGAAAGCGTGTAGCGGCCGTGCTTCGCCTCGAGTGGGGTCCGGCGCTCACCGAGCCTGGAGACGTTCTCGACCAGGACGAGTGAAGGCGACGGCACATGAGCGGTGTGCTCGAGCCGAAGCTCGACGTGAACGTCGTCGCCTTCGAGCCGCTCGCCGGTATCGATCGTCCGGTGAAGGCGCATCGGCCCCTGCGCAAGCCGGACCCAGAGCCAGGCGACGAGCGGGACGAACAGGAGCCCGAGCGCGACCGGGTAGAGCGGCCTCGAGCCGAACGCGCGCGCGACGACGTAGGTCAGCAGACCGAGGCCGAGCAGCGCGCGGCCCCGCCGGGTCATACCGGAACGGGCGTGTGTTCTAGTGCGTCGCGGACGAGCTCGCCGGGGCTCATGCCGGCGGAGCGGGCTTCCGGCGCGAGCATCAGGCGGTGGGCGAGCACGGGCTCGGCGACCCCCTTGACGTCGTCTGGTTCGACGAAGTCGCGTCCGGATGCCAGCGCACGGGCCTTCGCTACCCGTAGCAGCGCGATCCCCGCGCGAGGGCTGGCGCCGACGTAGAGGCGCTCGTCCTGGCGCGTCTGGCGAAGCAGCGCGACCACGTAGCGGTTGAGGCTCTCCTCGACGAAGATCCCGCGCGCCTGCCCGACGAGCTCGAGCACCTCACCGCCCGTTGTCACCGGCTCGAGAGTCTCGAGCGGCGGATCGACCGTCTGCTCGGTGAGCATCCGCGCCTCCCCGGCGAGCGGCGGATAGCCGATCGCAAGCCGCATCGTGAATCGGTCGAGCTGGGCCTCCGGCAGCGGATACGTCCCCTCGTATTCGACGGGGTTCTGCGTCGCGACCACCATGAAAGGCCGCACGAGCCCGTAGGAGTGGCCGTCGACCGTTACCTGGTCCTCCTGCATGCACTCGAGCAGCGCCGCCTGCGTCTTCGGTGACGCCCTGTTGATCTCGTCCACGAGCAGCAGGTTCGTGAAGACGGGCCCGGGCCGGAACTCGAACTCGTTCGAGCGCTGATTGAAGACGTTGACGCCGGTCACGTCTGACGGCAGCAGGTCGGGCGTGAACTGCAGTCGCGAGAAGGAGCAGTCGATCGAGCGAGCTAGCGCTTTCGCGAGCGTGGTCTTCCCCACGCCGGGCAGGTCCTCGATGATCAGGTGTCCCTCTGCGAGGAGGCAGAGGACGGTCAACTGCAGTGTCTCCTCCGAGGCGTGCACGACCCCGCCGAGGTTCCCGACGATGCGGCGGATCGCCTCGTCGGCTCCGATCCTGGTCGCGGCACTGCTCAGCGGGTCGTCCATCAGCTTTTCGGTACGAGCTTCACGATCTCGTCGACGATCTCACTTGCGATTCGCTCCTTCGGCGCCTTCTGGATTCGCCGCTCCCCCGCGGCCGAGACCAGAACGACTTCGTTGTCGCTCGCGTCGAAACCGATGTCGTCTCTTGAGACGTCGTTGAAGACGATCAGGTCGGACCCCTTCGCCGCGAGCTTCTCGCGAGCGCGGGCGAGGCCCATCTTCCCGTGGTCGGCCGCAAAGCCGATCAGCACCTGTCCGTTGCGGCGCTGCGCTCCGAGTTGAGCGAGCACGTCGCCGGTCGGCTCGAGCGTCACTGTCCACTGCTGGTCGTTCTTGGGCCGCTTGGCGGTGCTTTGGTTCGCCGGCCGGTAGTCGGCCACCGCGGCCGCCATCAGCACGACGTCCGCGTCAGCCCGCGCCAGCACCTCGCGCTCGAGGTCGGCTGCGGTCGAGGCCTGAACCAGCTTTACCTTTCCGGGCGGCGGGACCGCGAGATTCGCGGCAACCAAGGTCACCTCGGCCCCGCGGAGCCGCGCTTCCTCGGCGAGCGCAACGCCCATTCGCCCGGAGGAGCGGTTGCCGACGAAGCGCACGGCATCAAGCGGCTCACGCGTGCCACCGGCGCTAACGAGCACCTGCTTGCCCGCGAGCTGACCTCGGCGAGCGAGCACAGCCTCGAGCCGGGCGAAGATCTCGTCGGGCTCGCTCATCCGCCCCATGCCCCACTCGCCTTCCGCCATCTCACCCTCCTCGGGGCCGACGAGCACGACGCCGCGCTCGCGCAGTCGGGCCACGTTCGCACGCGTGGCGGGATGAGCCCACATCCGCGGGTTCATGGCCGGGGCCGCAAGCACCGGGCCCTCGAAGGCGAGCGCCGTCTGCGTGAGCACGTTGTCGGCCAGCCCATTCGCCAGCTTCGCGAGCGTGTTCGCCGACAGAGGTGCAATCACGATCAGGTCGGCCTGGACGAGGTGCGGATAGAGCTCACGTGGCGCTTCCCGCCGGGCGAGGGCTTCGAACGTCTTGACGGTGACGAACGTCTGCGCCTCGTCGGTGATGATCGGCGTGACTTCGTGGCCGGCCCTGACGAGCAGGCGGCAGAGCTCGGCTGCCTTGTAGGCCGCAATTCCACCGGTAACGCCGAGAAGAACGCGGGCCATAGCCATCATTCTGCCGCTTGAAGCAAGCGAAGCAGAGATGTGGACGGGCTTGGCCTACTTCTTGTAGGCGTACTTGATCTTGCCCTCGGAAACCTCTTCGAGCGCCATGGTCAGGTAGTTCTTCGAGCGCGACTCGATGAGCGGGGGCAGGAACTGGTCGAACGTGCCTTCGCCGAGCTGGTGGTGGTAGTTGTTGATCTGCCGGGCCCGCTTCGCGGCCACGATCACGAGCGCGTAGCGCGAGTCCACGTTGTCCAGCAGTTCGTCGATGCGGGGATGGATCATGCGTCGATCGTACCTGTCGCGGCCATTTCGCTTCGTACGATGCCCTCGAGCTCGTCGATGGCGCGCTCGAGCTGGTCGTTGACGATCGTGTACGAGAACTCGCCCGCGAGCTTGCTCTGCTCGAGCGCCTGAGCGAGCCGTTCCTCGATTTCTCCCTCGCTTTCGGTGCCGCGCGCACGCAGCCTGCGCTCCAGCTCCTCCCGGTTTGGCGCGGTGATGAAGATCGTGATGCTGCCGGGAATCCGGTCGCGAACCGCCAGCGCACCTCCGGTCTCGAGCTCCAGCAAGACCGGGCGGCCGCTGCCCGTGATCCGCTCGATCTCTGACCAGAGCGTCCCTGCACGCTTGTGCTCGCCCCAGGGCCACTCGACCCACTCCAGGAATTCGTCCGCGGCGAGGCGGCGGTCGAACTCTTCCCGGCTGACGAAGTAGTACTCGCGGCCGTTTTCCTCGCCGGGCCGGCGCGCGCGGGTCGTTGCGGAGACTGCGAGCTCCAGCTCCGGCACACGCTCGAGCAGCATCCGCGCAAGAGTGCTCTTCCCCTCCCCGGACGTCCCGGTGATGACGAAGACCGGCGGGCGTTTACCTGTTGAAGAGCCCGATGAGCTCGGCGCGCTGGCGCTCAGACAGCCCTCCAACGGTCTTCGACTGGCTGATCCGGCACTGGTTCAAGAACCGAGCGGCCTTGACGCGGCCGAATTTGGGCACGGCCATGAGGATGTCGAAGACCTTCGCAGTGGAGACG
>DATFXA010000098.1:0-6131 GCA_035258645.1 Gaiellaceae bacterium | reverse complement strand
CGGCCGGGGCACTCCAGGACCTCGACGAAGAGCTCGCCGAGCTCAAGGACGCTTTGAAGACGCGCGGCGAAAGGTTCGCCGAGACTGAGCCCGACCCGGCGATCGCAGGTGAGGTCGGCGACCTCCTCTTCCAGGTCTACTTCCTTTCGCTTCTGCTCGAGGAAAGAGGCGAGGGGAATCTCGAGACGGTGGCGCGCGGGATCCACGCGAAGCTCGTCGCCCGACATCCGCACGTCTTCGGCGACGTCGAGGCCAGGACGGCCGGCCGTGTGCGCGAGCACTGGGAGCGCCTGAAGCACGAACAGGAGGGCCGGGAAGGAATCTTCCACGACGTCCCCGGCAACCTGCCTTCGCTGATCTACGCGCGAAAGATCCAGCGCCGCGCGGCGGCCGCCGGTTTCGAGTATCCCCACACGGCCGGGGCACTCCAGGACCTCGACGAAGAGCTCGCCGAGCTCAAGGACGCTTTGAAGACGCGCGGCGAAAGGTTCGCCGAGACTGAGCCCGACCCGGCGATCGCAGGTGAGGTCGGCGACCTCCTCTTCTCGGCCGTCAACGTTGCGCGCCATCTCAACGTCGATCCGGAGGTTGCGCTGCGAACCGTCAGCGACCGCTTCGTGGCACGGGTCGAAGAAGCCGAACGGCTTGCCGCGGGCGAGGGTCGCCGCTTCGAGGAGCTGCCGCTCGACGAGCAGGACGGCTACTTCGACCGTGCCAAGGAGACGCTCGCGTGAGCGCGATCGAAAGCGTCCACGGGCGCCAGATTCTCGACTCGAGGGGCAACCCCACCGTCCAGGTCGACGTGCGCCTCGAGTCGGGCGCGCTCGGCCGAGCCGCGGTTCCCTCGGGGGCGTCGACCGGGGTGCACGAAGCAGTCGAGCTCCGAGACGGAGGCGAGGCCTTCGGCGGCAAGGGCGTTACGAAGGCGGTGGCGAACGTCGACGGAGAGATCGCGGAGGCCGTTCTCGGCCTCGATCCCTTCGATCAAATCGGGCTCGACCGCGCCCTGATCGGCCTCGACGGGACGCCGAACAAGGGCAGGCTCGGCGCGAATGCGATCCTCGGCGTCTCCCTGGCAAGCGCAAAGGCGGCCGCCGCCGATCAAGAGGTCTCCGTTTTCGCGCTTCTCGGCGGCGAGGCCGCGGTGACGCTGCCGGTGCCGATGCTGAATGTGATCAACGGCGGGCTGCACGCGGACAACTCGATCGACCTGCAGGAGTTCATGCTCGTCCCCGTCGGCGCCGACTCCTTTGCCGACGCGCTGCGGGTCGGCGCGGAGGTCTACCACTCCCTCAAGCGGATCCTTCACGACCGCGGGCTCGAGACGGGCGTCGGCGACGAGGGCGGCTTCGCGCCGAACCTCGACTCGAGCGAGGCCGCGATCGAAGCGATCCTCGACGCCGCCGACGCCGCCGGCCACCTCGAACGCGTCGCGATCGCGCTGGATCCTGCCACGAGCGAGGTCTTCCACGACGGCGTCTACCGCTTCGAAGGCCGCGAGCTGCGGAGCGACGAAATGCCGCCGTTCTGGGCTGAGCTCGTCGAGCGCTACCCCATCGTCTCGCTCGAGGACCCGCTGGGCGAGGACGACTGGGACGGGTGGGAGCGGCTGACCGCCGAGCTCGGCGACCGGGTGCAGCTGGTCGGCGACGACATCTTCGTCACGAACACGGAGCGGCTTCGGCAGGGCATCGATCGCGGGATCGCCAACTCAATCCTCGTCAAGGTCAACCAGATCGGGACGATCACCGAGACCGTCGAGGCGCTCGACCTCGCTCGGGCGAGCGGCTACACGACGGTCATGTCGCACCGCTCGGGCGAGACCGAGGACGCGACCATCGCCGACCTCGCGGTCGCCTACAACACGGGCCAGATCAAGACCGGTGCGCCGGCGAGAAGCGACCGCGTCGCCAAGTACAACCAGCTGCTGCGGATCGAGGAGGAGATCGGCCCGCGCGCTGTCTACCCCGGCTGGGATGCGTTTCCGCGCTCGCGGCGCTAATCCGCAACCTCGCGGCGGCCGAAGAGGTCATAGAGAAGGAAGCGTCGAAGACCTGGAGCACTAGGCTAGGACGATGGTCAAAGACCAACCGCGGAGAACGAAGATCGTCGCCACGATCGGCCCCGCGACCGGCACCGCGGAAGGGGTGCGCGCGCTCGTCGAGGCCGGTATAGATGCCGCGCGCCTGAACCTCTCACACGGCAGCCGCGAGGAGCATGCCGAGCGCGGGCGGCTCGTCCGCGAGGCGCAGGAGGCGATCGGCCGTCCGCTGGCGCTGATCGCCGACCTGCAGGGCCCGAAGCTCAGGATCGGCGACCTCCCGGGCCCAGTGACACTCGCGCGCGGCGAGGAAGTGGTCGTCACCGGCGACGAGAGCTCGCGAAACGGCGAGCTGCCTGTGCTGCCGGCGGTGATCGGCGAGGTCCTGCAGCCTGGCCACGAGGTGCTGATCGACGACGGGCTCGTGCGCCTCCGCGTCGAGCGCATCGAGCGCGGCCGCGCCGAGTGCGCCGTTCTGGCAGGGGGCACCGTGACCGCCCACAAGGGGGTGAACCTGCCCGGCGTCCCAGTCCCGATCCCATCGCTGACGCGGAAGGACATGGACGACCTCGAGTTCGCGCTCGCGCTCGATGTCGACTTCGTTGCCCTCTCGTTCGTCCGATCCGCCGCAGACGTCCGTGACCTCAAGGATTTGATCAAGCAGGCCGGCTCGACGGCAAACGTGATCGCGAAGATCGAGAAGGCCGAGGCCGTCGATTCGCTCGAGGCGATCCTCGATGTCGCCGACGCAGTCATGGTCGCGCGCGGCGACCTCGGGGTCGAGATCGGCCCGGAGCTCGTCCCGCTGCTGCAAAAGCGGATCATCGTCGGTGCGCTCGAGCACGGAAAGCCCGTCATCACCGCTACGCAGATGCTCGAGTCGATGAATCATCAGCCTGAGCCCACTCGGGCCGAGGCGAGCGACGTCGCGAACGCCATCCTCGACGGCACCTCCGCCGTGATGCTCTCCGGCGAGACGGCGGTGGGCGAGTTTCCGATCGAAGCGGTGATGACGATGGCGCGGATCGCCCGCGCCGTCGAACCGAGTCTCGGCTACCGGCACCAGCTACCCGAGGCGGGAGAGGAGCCGACCGTCGGGCAAGCGATGTCGAACGGCGCTTGCGACCTGGCGGAGACGCTTCGTGCGGCGGCGATCCTCGTTCCGACCTTCAGCGGTCGGACGGCGTCAGCAGTCGCCCGACTGCGCCCGCGCCGCCCCGTGCTCGGCCTCACGCACCACGAATACGCCTGGCAGCAGATGGCGATCGAGTGGGGCGTGATCCCGTTGCGGATACCCGAATGCGCCGACGTCGAGGAGCTCTGGGACCGCTCCGTCGCCGCGGCGCGCGACTCGGGCGTCGTCGAGCCGGGCGACCGCGTCGTCATCACCGCGGGCACGGCGGTCAACATCGCCGGCTCGACGAACGTGATCAAGGTCGAAACGGTCTAGAGACGGCAAGCAGGACCGCGGCGTCCCGGCGCCGAAAATCGACGGCCATGGCACCGGCGGCGACGAAGAGACGCAAGCGCCGGCCTCGCCGGGGCGTGCTCGTCCGGCGCTGGCTCGGCGTCGGTGCCCTCTGCCTCGTCGGGCTGCTCTACTACAGGCCCCTGCACACGTACATGGGGACGCGGCACACGCTCGTCGAGCGCTCCGACCAGGTCGAGAGCCTCCGGGCTGAGAAGCGGAAGCTGGAGCGTAAGCTCGCCGACACCACCAGCGACTCGGCCCTCGTGCGCGAGGCGCGCCAGCTCGGTCTCGTCAAACCCGGCGAGCGGCTCTTTATCGTCAAAGGAGTCGAGGCGTGGAAGCGCGCGCAGCATACGATCAGGCGGCATGGGGGATGAAGCCGTTGTCGCGCGCCAGCTGGGTCGCTCGCCTCGCGCCTTCCGGCGTGTAGTCGTCCGCTGTCCGTGGGGTCGTCCGGCGGTCACCGAGCAGTGGCCTCGTGACGCCACCGGCGCGCCTTTTCCGACAACGTACTACCTGACGTGTCCGCAGCTCGTGGCTGCGATTTCGCGGCTGGAGGCGGCTGGAGGCGTCGAACGCTGGACGCGGGCGGTCGACGACGACCCAGCGCTCGAGGCTAGCCTCGACCGGGCGAACGCCGAACAGCGCGAGCTCCGGCCGGAGCTTCCCAGCGGAATCGGCGGCTCGACCCGTGCCGGAAGCCTCAAGTGCCTCCACGCGCACGCCGCGTTCGCGCTTGCCCGTCCCGGCTACGACCTCGGCGAGCGCATCCTCGGCGAGCTCGACCAGCTCTGGCCCGATTCAGGCTGCTGCATGGAGGAATAGGGGGAGCCTCGATGCCGATCGCAATCGACCAGACGCGGCGAGAGTGGGAGCTCGGTCAGCGCAGGCTCCAGCACGAGGTGCGGGAGTCGCCGCGTGGCGACGCGTGGCTCGAAGAGCTCGAAGCCGTGACCGCCGAGCTCCGCCGCCGCGTCGGGCAGACCTTCACGCTCGCCCAGCTCGCCGATGCCTACGCAGGAGCCGACGCCTGGAGTCGTGAGGCCGTCGAAGAGACCCAGCCGGCGAGTGGATGGCCGCGAAGGCTCGCGACCGTCACCGAGGCGGCATTCCATCTCTACTCGCGCGGCGCCGTGGATTACGAGCCGTGACGTCCTCGGCGACCCCGCCGCGGAACAGTCATGCAGGTGCCAGGCGGCGCCGCCCGAAGCCGCGACGCTACCGGAGCAAGCTGCTCCTCGGTCTCGCGCTCCTCGTCGCCTTCGGGGTCGGCGTCGCACTCGGCCAAGCGCTTCACGACAACCCGCACCCCGGCGGAGTGCAGACGTCCTTCACGACCCTGCCACCGCTGACCGCTACAGGGTGAGGTTAAGAAGCTTGAGCTTTGGGTAGGTTTCGAGCATGGCCCGACGCGAGTTTCCCGGCAGACGCGCTCCCACCAGCGATCCCGACTGGCTGACTCTAGGTCAGGCCGCCAAGTATCTCGGCGTCGCCCAGAGCACGATTCGGAAGTGGTCCGACCACGGCCGAGTGCCGGCGTTCTACACGCCCGGCGGGCACCGCAGGTATCGCCGGCCCGACCTCGACAACTTCCTCAACCGCTCAGGCCCGGGCGGTTCGCTGCAGCAAGGCCCGCTGGTTCTGATCGTCGATGACGACGAGCGGGTGCGCGAGTATGTCCGGGTCAATCTCGAGATGGAGGGCTACGCGGTGCGGGAGGCCGGGAGCGCAGACGAAGGGCTCGATGTGCTCGAGGACGTCTCGCCCGACCTGATCCTGCTCGACGTGATGATGCCCGAGGTCGACGGCTGGGAGATGCTCCAGCGGGTCCAGGAACGGCACGGGGTCGGCGCGATCCCTGTCGTGATGTTCAGCGGCAAGCTCAATGAGCGGTCGGCCGAGCAGGCGACCGCCCGCGGCGCGCAGGGCTTCGTTGGCAAACCGTTTGACCCGCAGCAGCTGATCGAGCAGGCCAAGCAGCTGCTTCCCGCCTGAGCTACGACCGCCGGCTCGAGCGCTGGACCGTCCACCATCGGGTCGGCTGGCTCAACCCGGTGTTCGAAGGCCTGTCCTGGATCGGCGGCCAGGGACTCGTTTGGCTCGTGATCGCCGCCGCGCTCGCCGTTTGGTGGCGCCGCCCGAATCTGTTTCTGCAGGTAGCAGTTGCGGACGTCGCCGCGCAGCTGATCTCGTACGGGCTCAGGCACTGGATCGACAGGGCACGTCCCTCCTCCGTCTATCCGTCGCCTCGTCCGCTCGTTCACGCGCCGCACGACGGCTCGTTTCCGTCAGGACACGCCACCGCGAGCTTCGCCTGCGCGACCGTGCTGGCGTTCCACGCGCCTCGCGCCGCGCCTGTCTTCTTCATCCTCGCCGCCGCGATTGCGTGGTCTCGCGTCTACGTCGGCGTGCACTACCCGCTCGACGTGCTCGGGGGCGCCGCTCTCGGGGTGGCGATCGCTATAGCTCTTCGCTGGCTGTCAGCAAGCCTGCCCCGATTACGGCCAGCGAGGCCAGCAGACTGATCCAGATTCCGATCCCGCGTCCGCTCGCGGGCAGGAACTCGTCCGGAATCGAGATCAAGCGAATCAGGACGAAGATCGTCGAGAGCGACCCGAG
>DATFXA010000097.1:0-6619 GCA_035258645.1 Gaiellaceae bacterium | reverse complement strand
AGGCGCTCTGGATCGCGTCGTTCGAGCTCGTCCAGCGTCGCCTCCCACGTGGCGAGATCGAACTCGGGGGGCGGCGTCGGCGGGAGCACGAACCTGCTCGGCTGGATCCTCACGCCGGCCGCGTCGCCGGCGTAGAGAGTTCCGCCTCCGTCCACATAGCAGACATGGTGCGAGGCATGGCCAGGGGACGGGAAGCAGTCGAGTCCGAGCACGCGGTCACCGATCTCGTGGATGTTCTCCTGAGGCACCGGCGCCAGTTCGCCCCAGAGCGTGTCGAACTCACCGCCGTAGAGCCTGCGAGCGCTCTGCTCGAGTCGACTCGGGTCGACGAGGTGCGGTGCGCCGAGCGGCGAAACGTGCACCTGCAGTCCAGGGTGCTCGCGAACGAGCAGGCCTGCCGCGCCAGCGTGGTCGAGATGGATGTGCGAGAGCAGCAGGTGCTGCACGTCCTGTAGCTCGAGCCCATGCTGCCTGAGGCCCTCCTTGAGGGCGGCGATGCAGGTGGAAGGCCCGCAGTCGAAGAGGGCCGGCCCCTCGGGCGTGTCGAGCAGGTACGCGCCGATCACACGCTCGTGATCGAGGTGGAACAGGTCGAGCAGCTGGGGCACGGGGTGCGGCTAGGAGCTGGCGGCGGCGGCGGACACCGTCAGGGCGACCTCGAGGTCGGCCAGCAGGTCCCCGGGCGACTCCAGTCCAACCGAGAGCCGGATCAGGTTGCGCTGCGATGCGAAGGGAGACTCGGCGGTCGACATGTGCGTCATCAGCGCGGGGATCTCGATCAGGCTCTCGACGCCGCCGAGACTCTCCGCGAGCTTCCAGATCTTCGTACGCTCGACGATTGCCACCGCATCTTCCTCCGACTCGGCGAAGAACGAGATCATGCCGCCGAAGTCACGCATCTGGCGAGCCGCGATCTCATGACCGGGGTGATGCGGCAGCCCGGGATAGAGCACCTGCTGCACGCGCGGATGCCGGTCGAGGAACCCCGCGATCGCCATCGCGTTGGAGCAGTGCTGGCGCATCCGCACGGCGAGCGTCTTGGCGCCTCGCAGCACGAGCCAACAGTCGAGCGGGCCCGGTACGGCGCCGAGGGACTTCTGCAGGAAGTAGAGGCGCTCGGCGACGGTCGGATCGCTCGTCGCCACGAAGCCGCCGATCAGGTCGGAATGGCCGCCGAGGTACTTGGTCGTCGAGTGCAGCACGACGTCCGCGCCGAGTGCGAGCGGCTGCTGGAGGTACGGCGAGGCGAACGTGTTGTCGACGACGACCATCGCTCCGGCTTCGTGCGCGACCTCCGCCGCCGCCCGAATGTCGACGACGCTCATCATCGGGTTCGTCGGGGTCTCGAGCCAGACAATCCGGGTGCGCTCGTCGAGGTGCGCCGCGAGGTTCGTGTTGATTTCTTCGTGCCCCACCCAGTCGAAGACGTAGCCCTTCGGCTGGTAGACCTGCGCGAACATCCGGTAGACGCCGCCGTATACATCGTTGACCGCGATTACCCGGTCGCCGGGGTTGATCAGGTGCATCAGCGTCGTGGCCGCACCCAGGCCCGATGAGAAAGCGACTCCATGCTCGGCCCCTTCGAGTGACGCGAGGCACGTCTCGAGCGCAGTTCGCGTCGGATTCGAGGCGCGTGAGTAGTCGAACCCCTTGTTTTCGCCCACCGCGTCCTGCAGGTAGGTCGACGTCTGGTAGATCGGGGTGGTTAGGGCCCCTGTCGTCGGGTCGGGCTCCTGGCCGACGTGGATCGCGCGGGTCTCGAACTCCATGCGCTCGATTCTAGTGAGGGCGCCTAGTGCCGCCGGAGCGACGGTCAGGCGACGACTATTACCCGCTCCGCGCCATCGCCTCGGTAGTCCGCACCGAGCTTGTCCTCCAGTGTCCGCTCGAGCTCTCCGTTCTGCGCGAGTTCCTCGATGATGTCGGCGCCGCCGATCAGCTCCCCGCGGACGAAGACCTGGGGAATGGTCGGCCAGCTCGAGATCGCGGACAGCTCCTGGCGGATCCGGGGGTCGGGGAGGACGTCGACCGCGGTGACCGGCGCGCCGGCGCGTCGGAGCGCCTCGAGCGCGCGGGACGAATTGCCGCACATGACGAACTGGGGGGTGCCCTTCATGAAGAGGGCGACGTCCTCGGAATGAATCACGTTCTCAATCTGCTCGCGAAGCTCGGTCACTGACTCCCTTTCGTTTGGATGCGCAACTCGTGAATCGTGCCATCGCCGAGTGGGTCTGCGAGGGCCTCGTTGACGAGCCGGTGTTGTTCCAGCAGCGACAGGCCGTCGAACCGCGCGCTCGCGACGTTGACCTGGAAGTGGTCGCCGCCTCCGGTTCGGTCCTGGACGTCGACGTCCGAGCCCGGAAAGGCCTGCTCGAGCAGGCCCCTGATTCGGTCGACCGCCACTCAGGCCCCGGAGTTGCCGCGCTGGTGCGCGAGGAACTCGAGCAGGTCGCTGCGCGTGAGCACGCCGACGGGCCGGCCCTCCCGGGCGACGACGACGGCATTCGTGCGCCCGGTCAGCGTCGGGAAGACCTCGTCGAGCGAATCGCCGGCGTCGATCGTCGCGAGCGGCGGTTGCATCGCGTTCGCGACGTCCTCGTGCAGCGCGTCGGGGTTCTTGAAGACGCGGTCGAGCAGGTCGCGGTCCTGGAGCGAGCCGACCACGTCAGCCAGCGACTCCGAGGCGCCGTTGCGCACGACAGGGAGCTGGGAGATCGAATAGCGCTGCATCAACTCGATCGCCTCGCCGACCTTCTGGTGCGAGCCGATGACGATGAACTCCGGCACCTCGGACTCGTCGGCACGCTTCGCCCGTAGGACGGCGTCGACCGTGGGCGTAGGAGTGCGCCGTTCGAGGAAGCCGTACTCGAGCATCCAGTTGTCGTCGTAGAACTTCGACAGGTAGTTGCGGCCGGTGTCGGGGACGATCGTCAGGATCTGGGCGTCGGGGCCGAAGCGCCGCGCGACTTGGAGCGCCGCCCAGACCGTGGTACCTGCTGAGCCGCCCGCGAGGATGCCCTCCTCGCGGGCGAGGCGGCGCGCTGTCAGGAACGAGTCGCGGTCGGACACCCGGATCCACTCGTCGACGACCTCGGGGTCCATGGTCTTCGGCCAGCAGTCCTTACCGATTCCTTCCACCAGGTACGGGTGCACGTCGGCGTCGTCACGTGCCGTGTAGACGGAGCCCTGTGGGTCGGCCCCGACGATCAAGACCTCCGGCTCACGCTCCTTGAAGAAGCGCCCGACGCCGGAGATGGTGCCACCGGTTCCCACCGAGATCACGATCGCGGCGAGGTCGCCGCCTGTCTGCCCCAGGATCTCGGGCCCCGTCACCTCGTAGTGGGCGTCGGGGTTGGCCATGTTCGAGTACTGGTCGGGCTTAAACCCGCCCGGAATCTCCTCGGCCAGGCGGTCGGAGACCGAGTAGTAGCTCTCCGGCGAGTCCGGGGGAACGGCGGTCGGGCAGATCACGACCTCGGCGCCGTAGGCCCGGAGCAGCGCGATCTTTTCCTGGCTCATCTTGTCCGGCATCACGAAGATGCAGCGGTAGCCCTTGATCGCCGCGGCGATGGCGAGGCCGACGCCGGTGTTGCCGGAGGTCGGCTCGACGATCGTCCCCCCCGCCTTGAGCTCGCCGTCGCGCTCGGCGGCCTCGATCATCGGCAGGCCGATCCGGTCTTTCACGGACCCGCCGGGATTCAGGTGCTCGAGCTTGGCCAGAAGCGTCGGCTCGACGTCTTGCCCGAGCTTGTCCAGCCGGACGATCGGCGTTCCGCCGACCAGGTCGAGTAGCGCTGGGTACTCGCGGGCCATGCCCGCGAAGCTTAGACAGCGGCCCTCGCGGGCTCCTGCTCGACGACGTCTTCCCTGCGGACCCCGCGCAACAGGGCGAACGCCGCCACCGCGCCAAGCAACGCCAACGCGATCAAGGCCCAGAACGCGTCCTGATAACCGGACACGAACGCCTGCGGTGTGTTACCAAGATCCTTGGCCTTGGTCCTGAAGATCGTTGTTGCGATCGCAATCCCGATTGCTCCGCCGATCTGCTGGCTCGTGTTGATCAGGCCCGAGGCGAGGCCGGCTTCGTCAGGGGCGACCTGGGCAAGAGCCGCGATGGTCACCGGGACGTACGCGAACGCGAGCCCGAGCGCGAAGCCGAGATAGGCCGGGAGGAGATCCGGCCAGTAGTTACCGTGGAGGGGGATTTGCGTGTACTGGACCATCGACGCCGCGAGCACCAGGAGCCCGATGACGATGATCGGCCGGGGCCCGAACCTCGTCGTCAGAGCCTGCGCCACGCCGGCCCAGATCACCGTCGTCCCGGCTGTCGCGAGGAACGTGACGCCCGTTTTCAGTGCCGACCAGTGCAGGGTCTCCTGGACGTAGAACGTGAGAATGAAGAAGTCGGCGAAGATGACGGCACCGAGGAGGAAGCCGACGACATTCGCACCCAAGAGCGATCGGATCCGGAAGATGCTGAACGGCATCAGCGGTGCGCGGCCGCGAAGCTCGATCAGGACGAAGGCCGCGAGGATGACCGCCGAGGCGATCAGCAGCAGGATCGTTCGCGCCGAGCCCCAACCGACGTCGGGGGCCTTCGAGATCGCGTAGACCAAGAGCGCCAGGCCGCCCGTGACGGTCACGGCCCCTGCGGCGTCGAAACGGCGCTCGCGCGTCTCGGCCCGGCTCTCCGGAACGAAGATCGGCGTCAGTGCGAAGACGAGCGCGCCGACGGGCACGTTGACGAAGAAGATCCACTCCCAGCCGAGGTACTTGGTGATGATCCCGCCGAACAGGACGCCGGCAGCGGCGCCCGAGCCGCCGAGCGCGCCCCAGATTCCGAGCGCCTTGTTTCGGTCCGCTCCCTCCTCGAAGGATGTGCTCACGATCGAGAGGGCGGCCGGCGAGATGATCGCGGCGCCGACACCCTGCACCGCACGCGCGGCGATCAGGATGCCGATGCTCCCCGCGAGGCCGCAGACGAGGGAGGCGATCGTGAAGAGCGTCAGCCCGACGAGGAAGATCAGCCGCCGTCCAAGCAGATCGGCCATCCGGCCGCCGAGGAGCAGGAAACCTCCGAAGGTGATCGAGTACGCGATCAGCACCCATTGCACCGTCGCGGGGGTCGTGTGCAGCTTCGTCTGGATCGACGGGATCGCGACGTTGACGATCGCGACGTCGAGGATGGTCATGAAGAAGGCTGCTCCGACGACGGCGAGCGTCCACCAGCGGCGCGGGTTTGGTGCGGCGGTTGCGGCGACTGCCTCGGTCACTTGCTCCTCCCTCGTTACGACCTAGACGAACACAACGCGGTCGAATCGACAGCGATTCCGCCTCACGGCAATTGCCAGAAGCTACCGGTTAAGGCGAGACGGTCAAGGATCGCCTGGTTCTGCTCACGGGTGTGCGGGCGCCAGTCGGGCGCGAGCCGGTCGCTCCACCAGGCCTGGGCAAGCTCGCCCAGCTTCTGTGCGCCGATCGTGGCGCCGGGCTGGTAGCCGTTCTGCTCGAGCCATAGTCCTGCGTGCTCTTCCGACCGGAAGAGGTTCATCGTGCTTCAGGTGAAGGCGATGTCGTCCCACCAGTGCGCCGCCGGAACGACCACGTGGAAGACGTACTCGGCCGGGATTGGGCTTCCGTCGGCAACGTCGATCTCGATCGCTGTCCCGCAGTACGGGCACGAGCTCGAGACGTGTCCGTCGACGTGCAAGGCCGCCGGGATGCCGAAGGCGTCCCAGGCGCAGTTCGCGTACCAGGAGCGGCCGTCGGCCTCGACGCGGTAGGGCGTCGGCACGGCCGAGAACGGGTTCGCCATCCGGATCTCGGGCCGGTCGGCCTCGAGCACGAGCGCGTGGGCGTCGTGCAGCCGCCGGAGCGCCGGCTCGGCGTCGTCCCCGAGCTCGTCGTTGAGCTCGGCAAAGGTCGGCGCACGACCGAGCTCGACGAAGCGCCGGTAGACGTGATTGCGGATCCAGAGGTCGTGCTCGTCCATCAGCCCGCGGCCTGTCCGCTTTGGGCGAGTCCTGGTGCCAGGCACGCGGACACGGCCGGACGGTGCAAAACGCCCGCTCGTCGGAGTTTCGCCGGCAAGCCGCGGGACGTGTCCGCAGTCCGATTTCGTGCCAGGCACGAACGCACGCCCCGAGGCTAGCGGCCAGACCGTGGCGGTGGCGTACGCACGGTGCTACAACAACCACCACGCATCGGACTGGGAGGGACGTACATGCTTCGAGCCCTGGCCCTCATCCCCGTCGCCGCGGCGGCGCTCGCACTCGGAACCGCCCCGGCGACCGCTGCAACGCCGCACCAGCTTGTTGGCATCGAGGTGAACGCCTCGCCCGCGACGTTCGTGGGCACACTGCTCGACCAGTCTGGAACGTGGAACGCCACGATTCAGCACACGCCGCTGAACACGAGTCTCGGCGGGACGACGCAGATCACCGGTGGTTCGTTCTCGATCACCACGTTCAGCCCGTTCGCAGTGGCCAACGGAACGATCGCCGGCGGTCAGATCACGGCGGGACCCGTGACGGTCTTCACCCCGTGGTCGTGCAGGCAGCGGTTCGCCGTCATCGGCGTGCTCACGTCGGGATCGTTCGCAGGGGTGCTCACGCACTAC
>DATFXA010000096.1:0-4241 GCA_035258645.1 Gaiellaceae bacterium | reverse complement strand
GTGTTCGCCCAGATGACTCCGGCCTCGAGCCGCTGCGCCATCCAGAGAATCCGCGAGCCCTTCTCCGTCCACACGCCGGCGGAGAGGCCGTACGGGGTGTTGTTCGCCTTCTCGACTGCCTCCTCCGGCGTGCGGAAGGTGAGCACCGAGAGCACCGGCCCGAAGATCTCCTCCTGCGCGATCCGGTAGCTCTGGGCGACGTTCGTGAAGACGGTCGGCACGAACCAGTAGCCCTTCTCCGGCAGACGGCAGGGCGGCTGGTAGATCTCTGCGCCCTCCTCCTTGCCGGCGGCGACAAGCTCCTCGATCTTCTCGAGCTGCGGGCGCGAGTTGATCGCACCGACGTCCGTGTTCTTGTCGAGCGGGTCGCCCACGCGAAGGGTCGTGAGCCGCCGCTTCAGCTTCTCGATCAGCGGCTCGTAGATCGACTCCTGCACGAGCAGTCGCGAGCCCGCGCAACAAACGTGACCCTGGTTGAAGTAGATCCCGTTGACGATCCCTTCCACCGCCTGGTCGAGCGCGCAGTCGTCGAAGATGATGTTCGCGGCCTTGCCGCCGAGCTCGAGCGTCAGCCTCTTGTCCGCGCCGGCCAGCTCGCGCTGGATCGCCTTGCCGACCTCGGTCGACCCCGTGAAGGCGATCTTGTCGACGTCGGCCTTGACGATCTCCGCGCCGGTGGCCCCGTCGCCGGTGACGATGTTGACGACGCCGCCGGGGAGCTCGGCCTGGCGTAGGACGTCACAGAAGAGCAGCGCCGAAAGGGGCGTCGTCTCGGCCGGCTTCAACACGACCGTGTTCCCAGCCGCGAGCGCAGGGGCGATCTTCCAGGCCAGCATCAGCAACGGGAAGTTCCAGGGGATGATCTGGCCCGCGACGCCGAGCGCCGTCGGCCGTCGATGCGGAAACGCGTATTCGAGCTTGTCGGCCCAGCCCGCGTAGTAGAAGAAGTGGGCCGCGGCGAGCGGAAGATCGACGTCCCGCGACTCGCGAATCGGCTTGCCCCCGTTCAGCGACTCCAGCACAGCGAACTCACGCGACCGCTCCTGGAGTATGCGGGCGATCCGGTACAGGTACTTGGCCCGCTCCGCCGGCGAGGCCGCTGACCAACCGTTCTCGAACGCGTCACGCGCCGTCTGGACGGCGAGCTCGACGTCGTCGGGACCTGCCTGCGGGATCTCGGCGAGCGGTTCTTCGCTCGACGGATCGATCGTCGTGTAGTACTCGTCCGAGCGCGGCTCGATGAACTGCCCGCCGATGAACAGCCCGTAGCGCTCCTCGAGGGTGACGATGTCACGGGACTCCGGCGCGGTCGCGTACTCCCACGCGGACGGGGCCGGAGTGCGGTCGCTTCGGTGCTCGAGCTCGGCCATCAGTCGATCGTGAAGTACTCGGGCGATTGGTAGCGCCCGGTCTTCTCCTTGCGGATCTGCATCAGCACGTCGTTCAAGAGCGAGGAGGCGCCGAAGCGGAACAGGTCCGGCGTCAGCCAGTCGAGCCCGAGCGTCTCGTGCACGAGCACGAGGGTCTGAACCGCCTGCTTGGCGTTGCGGATACCGCCCGCCGGCTTCATGCCGACACGGCGGCCGGTCTCCTCGTAGACGTCCCGGATCGCCTCGAGCATCACGAGCGTCACCGGCAACGTCGCCGACGATGTCAGCTTGCCCGTCGAAGTCTTGATGAAGTCCGCGCCCGCCGCGATCGCGAGCAGCGAGGCCCGGCGGACGTTGTCGTAGGTGCCAAGCTCGCCGACCTCCAGGATGACCTTCAAGTGCCTGTCGCCGACAGCCTCCTTGACCTGGACGATCTCGTCGTAGACCTTCGCGTAGCGGCCCGCCAGGAAGGCGCCGCGGTCGATCACCATGTCGACCTCGTCCGCGCCGAGCTCGACTACGCGCCGGGCCTCGGCGACCTTGAGATCGGTCGGGCTCTGGCCCGAAGGGAAGGCTGTCGCGACCGACGCGACCTTGACGCCGCTGTC
Organism: Gaiellaceae bacterium; assembly: GCA_035258645.1. GTDB lineage: Bacteria > Actinomycetota > Thermoleophilia > Gaiellales > Gaiellaceae > 13-2-20CM-68-14. The sequence continues at coordinate 2,263 of DATFXA010000096.1, read as the reverse complement.
GCCGACGCGCTCTCGCGCTGTCTGCACGAGGTTGGGATAGACGCAGACCGCCGCAACCGAGGGGATGCTCGCGTCCGAGGGATCGGGGCGGATCGCCTTCGAGGCGAGCGCGGCAACCTTGCCCGGCGTGTCGGATCCCTCCAGCGTGGTCAGGTCCATCATGCGAACCGCGAGGTCGAGCGCGAACAGCTTTGCCTCGCGCTTGATCGACCGGCGGGAGAGATCGGTCGCGCGTGCCTCGACGGCCACCTGGTCGACCGAGCCGATCCGAGGCAGTCGTGGCTCGAGCGGAAGCTCGAAGCCGGTCGGGAGAGCGGGCGCCTGCGCCACGGGCTGAGTGTAGCCCCCGCCAAGCGCCAGAACGACGCGCCCGCGGCCGGGTCTAGGCGTTCAGCAGCGCGCGGACGATCCCGTCCATGTCGTCCACGATCGCGTCCGCGCCCGCGAGCTCGGCGCGATTGCCCGTGCGAGGGGAGGTGACGGCAATCGAGCGGAGGCCCGCGGCTTTCGCGCTCGTCACGTCCTCCGTCGTGTCGCCGATCTCTGCGGTCGCCGAAGCAGGCCAGCCTCCCTCCCGCTCCCGCGCGAGCTCGAGCAGCGTGCTTCGTTCCTGGGCGTCGCAACCGAACGCTCCGCCGCCGCGGGGAAAGAACTCGTCTAGCCCGAGCCGCTGCAGCCGCGCCCTCGCGATCGGCTCGGGGTTCCCGGTGACGAGGGCGATCCGAACGCCTTCTGACTGCAGGCGTGCGAGGCCCTCGGCGGCGCCCGGGCGCACTTGCCAGCCGCTCGTGTCCGCCTCCGCAAGCAGCTCGAGGTAGCGCTCGCCGAATGCTTCGCACCAGCGGTCCAGACGCGCGTCGATCGTGGGGTCGGCAGCCCCCGCGGCGTGGAGGACGTTGCGGGCGACTCGCTTCGAGGTCAGACCGCGGTGGTCGATCTTCGAGATTGCCTCGGCGGCCACATCGACGCCGTATACCTCGTTCAGTGTCTCGGCAAAGGCGCGGCCGTGGAGCGGGTCGTGCGTGAGGAAGAGCGTGCCGTCGAGGTCGAAGAGCGCTAGCAGACCGCTCAAATGCCGAGTCGCTCCAGCATGGCGGCGTCGCGCCGCCACTTGGGCCGCGTCTTGACCTGGAGCTCGAGGAAGATTTGCCGGCCGAGCAACTGTTCGATCTCAGGCCGCGCGCGTGTGCCGATCTGCTTGATCACGGACCCGCCGCGCCCCACCACGATCTGTTTCTGCGACTCGGTCTCGACAAAGACGGTCACGTGGACGACCCTCTCGTCGAGCTCGTCCACCTCGACCGAGATCGCGTGGGGTACCTCGTCGCGGGTCAGCTGCAGCGCCTTCTCCCGCACCAGCTCCGCGATCTGCAGCTCGAGGCCCAGGTCGGTCCTCTGGTCGGCGGGGAAGTAGAGAGGCCCCTCCGGCAGTAGGCCGACGAGCTCTTCGCGGAGCTCCGCGATGCCGTCCCCGGTGATCGCGCTGACGGGATGCAGGGCGTGGAACTCGCCGAGCTGCGAGGCCGTTTGCATCTGGCTTGCGATGTGCCCGGGCTTGAGCCGGTCGACCTTATTGAGCGCGATCACCACCGGGATTCCGAGCGAGAACACACGCTCGGCGATGAACCGGTCTCCTGCCCCGATCCGCTCGCGCGCCGAGAGCACGAAGAGGACGCCGTCGACTTCTTCGAAGGACTGGTCGACCGTTCGCTGCATCCGCTCGGTGAGCGCGTCGCGAGGCCGCTGGAAGCCCGGCAGGTCGGCGAGCACGAGCTGGTAGTCGTCTCCGTTCGCGATCCCGAAGATCCGCTGCCTCGTGGTCTGCGGCTTGTCGGACACGATCGCCACCTTCCCACCCGAGAGCGCGTTCACGAGCGTGGACTTACCGACGTTTGGGCGCCCCGCGACGGCGACGAAGCCGCTCTTCATCCGCCAGTCACGCGGGCAGGTCCCAGCCTTCGGGCAGCAGCTCGTCGGGCGAATAGGAAACAACCTCCCCGTCCGCGTTGGGAAAGGTCACCCGCTCGAGCCGAAACTCGTGCAGCCACTGGCGGCAGCCTCCACAGGGAGACGCGGTGATCGCAATCTCGACCAGGTCGCCCGGCCGGCAGCCGTCGACGACCGCGCAGGCGATCGCCGTTCGCTCGGCACAGATCCCGAGTGGATATGCCGCGTTCTCGACGTTCACGCCCTCGTAGACCTTCCCGTCCCGGGAACGAACCGCCGCGCCGACCAGGTAGTTCGAGTACGGCGCGTAGGCGCG
>DATFXA010000095.1:0-3982 GCA_035258645.1 Gaiellaceae bacterium | reverse complement strand
GTCGCGACGCAGCCCCTCTACCTGAACGCGCTCGCCGGGAAAGGCGTCCATCTGGTCACGGTCAACGACTACCTGGCCAAGCGCGACGCCGGCTGGATGGGACCGGTGTACGAGAAGCTCGGCCTGCGCGCCGCCTCCATCGAGAACATGATGCCGTTCGCCGAGCGGAACGAGGCGTACGAGGCCGACATCACCTACGGGACGAACTCGGAGTTCGGCTTCGACTATCTGCGCGACAACATGGCCGTCGGGCTCGACGGGGTGGTCCAGCGGGGCCACAGCTACGCGATCGTGGACGAGGTCGACTCGATCCTGATCGACGAGGCCAGGACGCCGCTGATCATCTCCGGCGAGCCGGAGACCGCAGCCAAGATCTACTACGACTTCGCTCGGGTCGCGAAGACGCTCAATGCCGTGCCCCACGATCCGCTGCAGAAGGGCGAGCACCCGGACGCCGACTACGAGTACGACGAGAAGCACAAGACGATTGCGCCGACGCAGTCGGGCGTGGCGAGGTTCGAGCGCGCGCTCGGGATCGAGAACCTCTACGACCCCCGACACTCGCAGCTCGTCAACCACATGATCCAGGCGCTCAAGGCGCAGTCGCTCTACCACCGTGACGACGACTACGTCGTCCAGGACGGCGAGGTCAAGATCGTCGACGAGTTCACCGGCCGGATCATGGAAGGCCGGCGCTGGAGCGAGGGGCTCCACCAGGCCGTCGAGGCCAAGGAAGGCGTCACGATCCAGGAAGAGCACGTCACGCTGGCGACGATCACGCTCCAGAACTACTTCCGCCTCTACGAGAAGTTGGCCGGCATGACCGGTACGGCCAAGACCGAGGAGAAGGAGTTCGTCGAGATCTACGGGCTGAACGTGGTCGAGATCCCGACCAACGTGCCTGTCGCCCGCGACGACAACAACGACTTCATCTTCAAGACGGAGGAAGCGAAGTTCGACGCCGTGATCGATGACATCGTCGAGCGGCACGAGAAGGGCCAGCCGGTCCTCGTCGGCACGATCGCGGTCGAGAAGTCCGAGTACCTCTCGCAGCTCCTGCAGCGACGCGGGATCCCCCACAACGTCCTGAACGCGAAAGAGCACGAGCGCGAGAGCGAGATCATCAAGGACGCCGGCCAGCCGCACGCAGTCACGATCGCCACGAACATGGCCGGTCGCGGCGTCGACATCAAGCTGGGGGAGGGCATTACCGAGCTCGGCGGTCTCTACGTTCTCGGCACCGAGCGCCACGAGGCACGGCGCATCGACAACCAGCTGCGAGGCCGTTCAGGCCGTCAGGGCGATCCCGGCGACACCCGCTTCTACCTGTCCGGCCAGGACGATCTCGTCCGCCTGTTCGCGGGCGACCGGATCCACAACATCATGGAGCGCTTCAAGGTGCCCGACGACCAGCCGATGGAGGCGGGCATCCTCTCGCGCCAAATCGAGAACGCGCAGAAGAAGGTCGAGGAGCAGAACTTCGTCGCGCGGAAGAACGTGCTCAAGTACGACGACGTCCTCAACAAGCAGCGCACGGTCATCTACGACCAGCGCCGGCGCGTGCTCGAGGGTCAGGATCTCTCCGAGGAGGTGCGCGCCTGGGTCGACGAAGTGATCGGGGGCATCGTCGGCCACTTCACCGAGAGCGACTACGCCGAGGAGTGGGACCTCGAAGGCCTGGTCAAGGCGATGGACGCCACCTACGTCCAGCCTGCCGACGAGCCGATCACGGTCGACGAGCTCCGCGAGGACGTCGGCTCGCTGACACGGGAGACGCTGATCGAGGACTTCACCGAGGAGGCGCAGGAGCGGTACGCGGCCAAGGAAGAGGAGCTTGGCTCTGAGCTGATGCGCGAGCTCGAGCGCTTCATCATCCTCCAGGTCGTCGACACGCGCTGGCGTGAGCACCTGGAGAACATGGACTACCTCCGCGAGGGCGTGCACCTCCGTGCGATGGCGCAGAAGGACCCGCTCGTCGAGTACACCGCCGAAGGACACGTGATGTTCGAGGAGTTGAACGGTTCGATCCGCGAAGAGGTCGTCAACCACCTCTTCCACGCGCAGCTCGAGCCACAGGACGCCGACGAGCTGCAGCGGCTGCAGGAGGCCCAGGCCGCCGAGGCCGCCGCGCTCGCGTACGAGCACGACCAGATCGCCGGCGCGCAGGCGATCGTTTCGGCCGCGGCGGGAGACGGCAACGGAGCCGCGGTCACCGCCGGCAGCCTATTGGCTGGCGGCGGCTCGGTCGCGACGGCAACACGCACTGTTGCGCCGCGAGACAAGATCGGCCGCAACGACCCCTGCTGGTGCGGGAGCGGCAAGAAGTACAAGAAGTGCCACGGCGCTTAGCCGGATCGGACAACGCCCTTTCGCCTCTCGCTACCATCGACTGCGTGACCGAGCCGACGCAACAACCCCTCCAACATCAGCTCGAGGAGATCGGGACCCAGCTCGCCTGGGTCCGTGATTACCTTTGACCCGGAGAAGCTGAGGGGCCGCATCGCCGACCTCGAGGCCGAGCTCGGCGCACCGGGATTCTGGGACGACCAGCAACGGGCGGCGCGGGTCTCGGCAGAGCACGCGCGCTTGACCAGACGGCTCGATCGCTTCGAGCGGCTGACTGGTGACTTCGAGGACGCGCGCGAGCTCTTCGCCATGGACGGCGAGATGGCCGACGAGATCGCCGCCTCGATCGCCCCGCTTCGGCGCGAGCTCGACCGGCTCCAGGAGGACGCGCTTTTCACCGGCGAGTACGACGCCGGCGACGCTGTCGTCACGATCCACGCCGGCACCGGGGGCACCGACGCCCAGGACTGGGCCGAGATCCTGTTGAGGATGTACCTGCGCTGGGGGGCCGACCGCGCCTTCCAGGCCGAGCTCGTCGAGGCGAGCCCCGGAGAAGAGGCGGGCCTGAAATCAGCGACGTTTACGGTCAAGGGAGAGAACGCCTACGGCATTCTCAAGGCCGAGCGCGGCGTGCACCGGCTCGTTCGCCTGTCGCCGTTCGACCAGGCCCACCGAAGGCATACCTCCTTTGCGCAGGTGATCGTCAGCCCGCTCCTGCCCGAAGACGAGGACGTCGAGATCGACGAGTCCGACCTCAGGGTCGACACCTACCGCGCAAGCGGCGCCGGCGGGCAGCATGTCAACAAGACCGACTCTGCCGTTCGGATCACACACGTTCCGAGCGGCATCGTCGTCTCGGTGCAGAACGAGCGCTCGCAGGCTGCGAACAAGCAGACGGCGCTGCGGATCCTCAAGTCGCGTCTGACCGAGGTGGAGCAGGAGAAGCGCGAGCACGAGCTCGCCCGCGAGCGTGGCGTTGCTCAGCAAGCGGACTTCGGCAGCCAGATCCGGAGCTACGTCCTCCAGCCCTACCAGCTGGTCAAGGATCACCGGACGGGTCATGAAACCGGGAATACGCAGGCAGTTCTCGACGGCGACCTCGACGGCTTCATTCGCGAGTACCTACTGGCCAAAGCGGCCGGCAACGTGCTGTAGCTCCGGAGGCTCGGCTAGACTCTCCTGCTTGAACCCACCGGAGTGGCCGTGCTCGGTCACTCGCCTGGTCTCCGGTCATGGACACAGAGCTGAAGACAGACATACCAATCGAGGTCCTCGAACGTCCGAAGGTCGACGGCGACGGCGGTCTGCCGACCCCGACCGCCGGCGCAATGATCGTGTTCGACTCCGTCCGCAAGATCTACGAGCCGAACGTCGCCGCGTTGACTGACGTCTCGTTCGTGATCGAGAAGGGCGACTTCGTCTTCGTGGTCGGCGCTTCGGGCTCGGGCAAGTCGACCGTGATCCGGTTGGTACTGAAGGAGATCGAGCCGACCTCGGGCAAGATCGTCGTCGGCGGCCGTGACCTGACGCGCCTCAAGCGCTCCAAGGTGCCGTACCTGCGCCGGAACATCGGCTGCGTCTTCCAGGACTTCAAACTGCTCCCGGACCGCTCCGCGGCCGAGAACGTCGCCTATGC
>DATFXA010000094.1:0-8679 GCA_035258645.1 Gaiellaceae bacterium | reverse complement strand
GCGCGCCCCAGCATCTCGACGAGGTCGAGGCGGATGATCGTCTCGTCCTCGGCCACCAGGATCCGCATCGGCAACAGTGTCCTACACCGGAGGCGTGGCGCCGCTTCGGTCCGCTTCCTTGTGATCTAGATCACACAGTGTCGGTTCCGGCACAGAAGAGACACAAATCTGCGCGCCTCTCTCGTCCATTCTTGGCTTGATGGGGTTGCGGCCGGTCGACGAGCGCCTCGTTCAGGCGATTCGGATTCTCGACGCCCAAGAGGTTCCCTACGCCGACATCCGGCGAGCGCTGCGTCCTCTCGCAGGACGCATCGGCACCGATGCCCCGGCCTACACCACGGTCAGGCGAATCGCGATCACCGAGCGTTGTGTCTCCGATACGAGGACCGAGGCGATCGAGCAGATCGTGGCCAAGCTTCTCCGAGGCCGCCCGCCGACGCCCTATGAGCTCGAGCAGCTCCGCGAAGCGCGCCTCTATGCAGCGTTAGTCCGAGCTCTGGCGCCTTGACCTTCAAGCTTGTGATCTAGATCACGCCCGTCAGGAACGGTCTCACGGCCACCGGGCTTTCGGGCCGCTGTCCTTGTGATCTAGATCATTTGGCCATCAGGCGGGAAACAGCACCTCCGCCCGCGTCCCGCTCTCGCCACGAAGCTCGAACGTGCCTTGTAGCTCGTCGCGGACCAGCGCCCGGACGATCGAGAGGCCGGTGCCGCTGCGTACGTCCTCGTCGACTCCACCGTCGTCGGTGATCGCGAGCAGCGCGCTGCCGTTGCCTCTGGCCAGCTCGATTCGCACCTGGTTTCCCCCGTGCTCGAGCGCGTTTTGCAAGAGCTCGCTGAAGACGAGCGCTAGCGCAGTCGCGCGGTTTCCCGCCAGCGAGACGGGCTCGAGCTCGGCCTCCACGACCTTCCCGGCGCCGATCCCCTGGACAAGCATCGCCCGCAAACGGTCGAGCAGCTCGCCGAGATCGACCTCCTCCTCCCGCTGCTCGGTCAATACTTCGTGGACGGCCGCGATCGCCAGGATCCGGTTGACGGAATCGTCGAGCGCCTTGCGAGGATCGATCCCGTCCTCCGCCCGCGCCTGCAGCCGCAGCAGCGACGCGACCGTCTGGAGGTTGTTCTTCACCCGGTGGTGGATCTCCTGAGCCAGAACGCCGCGCATCACCGCCCGCCCGTGCTCGAGGGCAACCGCTGCGTGGTGGGCGATCGACGCAAGCAGGGCTCGCTCGTCGTCGGTGAAGTCGGCGTCCCGGTCACAGACGAGCTCGCCGATCTGGCGGCCTTTCCACCGAAGCGGGATCCGAACAGCGAACGCGCCGGCCCGGCCCTCGGGCCTCGCGATCCCGCCATCCTCCAGGACCAGCGCCGCGCCCGTCGCGCCGACGGCGTCCATCGTCGCCTTGACGATCGCTTCGAGCGACTCCTCGAGGTAGAGGGACTCCGAAACAGCCTCCGAGATGCGGGCCAATGCCTCGAGCTCACCCACCCGGCGCTGCGCGTCGGCGTAGAGCTGCGCGTGCACGATTGTCTGGGCGACCTGGCCGGCGATCGCGACGAGCAGCTCGACCTCGGCGTCGGTGAACTCCCGTGAGCGGCGGGTGCGGACGTTGAGCGCCCCGGCAAGCTTCTCGCGCGCCAGAATCGGCACCGCGAGGATCGATTCGTACTCGTCCTCCGGTAGGTTCGAGAAGCCCTTGAACCGGGGGTCGAGATGCGCCTCTGCGGCGATCATGATCGGCGAGCGCGCGGCCGCGGCGCTGCCCGTGATCCCTTCACCGGGTCGCATCTTCGGCCGGCGCGTCATCTCCTCGACGCCCGTCCCATGCGTGGCGCGCAGGACGAGCTCGTCTGCCCGTTCGTCGTAGAGGTAGACGAAGCAGGCGTCGGCCTCCAGCGCCTCCGCCACCTTGCGCGCAACAAGAGCGAGCACCTCTTCGAGGTCGAGCGTCGAGTTGACGGCGGCGATCGTCTCGGTCAGCAGCCGCAGGTGACGGGTCGGTGCGTCCATGGCTTCGATTGTAGGAGCGGTTAGGGTCCGCTCCCGTGAGCCTTTACCAGTGGCTGCTGTTCTTCCACGTCACGGGCGCGTTCTTCCTCATCGGAGGCATCGTCGTCGCCGGAACCCTCAACCTCGCGGCGATCCTGAAGGACCGGCCGCCTAGCCAGGTTGCGACCCTCTATGGCCTGATCCGCTTCGCTGTACCGCTCATCGGAGTCGGACTCTTGCTGACTCTTGCGATCGGGCTCTGGCTGGTCCACAACGTCGGCTACAGCTACGGCGACACCTGGATCGTCCTCGCGATCGTGCTCTGGGTGGTTGCAAGTGCGCTCGGCAACGTCGACGGCAAGTACCAGCGTCAGACAGGCGAACTCGCGGCGCGCCTGGCCGCGGAAGGCGATGTGTCTAGCCCAGAGCTACGCGCTCGTCTGCGAAACCCGCGCGCGCTCGTGATCAGCTACGGAAGCGGTCTGATGGCGTTTGCCGTGCTCGGGCTGATGATCTGGAAGCCGGGCGTCTGATGCTCGCGCTCGTCCGCCCCGACTCCTGGAACCTGCCTCTCTTCCTGCACGTGCTGGGCGCGACCTTGACCTTCGGCACGACGACGACGGTCGCCGTGGTCGGCTTTGCCGGCCTTCAGGGCGACCGCGAGCGCGCAGCCTGGCTCCGCAGCCTGAACTTCTGGGTCGCGTTCGGGCTCCTCGTCCCGTCCTTCATTCTCATGCGGGGGACGGCGCTCTGGATCCTCGACAAGGAGTTCCCCGGCGGACATAACGAGCCCGGTTGGGTGAGCGTCGGCTTCGCCGTCAGCGAGCCGGGCGCGCTGCTGGTGCTGCTGATGGTCATCCTCGCCTGGTTCGGAAGGAGCCCGAGATCGCGCGTCGCCGTCGCGATCCCCTGGCTCGCGTCGATCCTGCTGGTCGGACTCGCGATCGCCTGGTACGCGATGTCCGCGAAGCCTGGGAGCTAGTGCTACCTGAACCAGCCGATCAGTCGTGGTAAGCGTTCACGTCGACGTTCTTCCACAGCCAGGCCGTTAACAAAACAATTACAGCCGTCACAGTTTCCCTTTAAACGACGCGGATACCGTGGCTTTCGATGGCCGTCGCCGCTACCGACCTTCGCTGGCTGAACGGATTTCTCGTCGCCGACCGCGAGGGTCGCGTCGTCGGAAGGGTCGAGTGCCCGATGTACGGCACAGACCCGGGCGTCCCGGACGCGCTCGCCGTTCGCTCGGGCTTTCTCGCCCGACGGCGCCGCGTCGTGCCGGCCGAGGCGATCAAGGATGTCGACGACGCAGCCGGCGTCATCGGCCTCCGCGTCGCGCGCGACACCCTTAAGAGTTTTCTCTAGCCCCGAGCGTCAGGTCCGATCGCCGAAAGTGCGGAGCACTTTCGGCGACATAACGACCGCGAGGTGCGAAATCAGCACCTCGCGATCGGCCGTCAGTTGACTTCGCCAGCCGCAGCGGCGAAGTCCCGCAATCTTCCCTCTTTTCGCCTCTTTGCGCTAGAGGACTGACAAATATCGGTCGAGCTCCCAGCCGGTGAGCTGGACGCGGTACTCGTCCCATTCCTTGCGCTTCAGCTCGATATAGCGATCGAAGATATGCGGCCCGAGTGCTTTTCGGGCCAGGTCGGAGTCGGCCAGGGCGTCGATTGCCTCGCCCAGGGTTTCCGGCAGAGAGACGATCCCCCGCTCGCGCCGCTGCTCCGGCGTTAGGTGGTAGAGGTTTGTCTCCATCGGCTCCGGTAGCTCGTACCCGTGCTCAATGCCCTCGAGGCCCGCATGCAAGAGCGCGGCAAAGGTCAGGTAGGGATTGCAAGCTGGATCGGGACAGCGGATCTCGGCGCGCGTGGCCTGCTCGGAGCCCGGCTTGTACAAGGGGATCCGGATCAGCGCGGAGCGGTTTCGCTGGGACCAGGCCACATACACCGGCGCCTCGTAGCCCGGAACAAGCCGCTTGTATGAGTTGACCCACTGCGCAAAGACCGCGGCGATCTCGCGCGCGTGGCGGAGCTGCCCCGCGATGAAGGCCTTGCCCGCCTCGGAGAGGTGCCACTGGTCGTCGCCGTCGAAGAACGCGTTGCGCCCGTCAGTGAAGAGCGACTGGTGCGTGTGCATGCCCGAGCCGTTCTCGCCGAAGATCGGCTTCGGCATGAAGGTCGCATGGTGGCCGGCCTTCTTCGCGATCTCCTTGACTATCAGCCGGTATGTGACCGTGTGATCGGCCATCTCCAGCGCAGGCGCGAACCGCATGTCGATCTCGTGCTGGGAGGGGCCGACCTCGTGGTGGACGTACTCGATCGGAATGCCCATCGACTCGAGCGCGTGAACGGTCTCCTGTCGTAGGCCTGAGGCAGCGTCGAGAGTCGTCATCGCAAAGTAGCCGCCCTCGTCGAGCGTCTCAGTGCCCTTGTCGTTCTCGAACAGGAAGTACTCGAGCTCCGGGCCGACGTTGAACGTGTCGAAGCCGAGCGACCGCATCCGCTCGAGCGCACGGCGCAGGACGTAGCGAGGGTCACCCTCGTACGGCTTGCCGTCGGGCGTGACGATGTCGCAGATCATCCGCGCCATCTTCATCTCGCCCTCGCGCGCGGGCATCAGCTGGAACGTGCCCGGGTCGGGGATCGCGACCATATCCGACTCCTCGATCGCGTTGAACCCCGTGATCGACGAGCCGTCGAAGCCCATACCGTCGTCGAGGGCCTCTTCGACTTCGCTCGGCGTGACCGCGAAGCTTTTCAGGTGCCCCTCGATGTCCGTGAACCAGAGCAGCAGGAAGTCGACATTCTCCTCCTGCAGTCGCTTCAGCGCCTCGCGCCTCGCCTCCGGATCGCTCGTCGCCCTAGCCCTGCTCTCGACCTGCGCCATGCCGAAACCTCCCTTGAAAAACACGAAAGCCCCAGGCGCCCGCGGCGCCTGAGGCTGCGTCGCCTACAGACGGCGGCAGTCTACACGGCTCGACGCACAATGATCCACGCGGGCTCTTCCCGGTAGCCGAGCTTTTCGTTGATCCCCCGCATGGCCTCGTTCCCCTCCTGCGTGTTCGTGACGAGCCGGCGGTAGCCGCGGGCGGCGGCCCATGCGAGTTGCGTCTGCTTCAAGGCAACCGCGATGCCTCGGCCGCGGTGGCTGCGGACGACCCCCGTCAGCCCGTGATCGAGCACCCCGGGCTTCGCGGGACGTTCCGCGAGCGCCGCGTATCCGACGAGGCGCTCGCCGTCGAACGCGCCGAAGACGACCGGTCCGCGGAGCTCTTCCTGCGCCCACTCGTCGTAGGGCGGCGCCGGCATCGGCTCCGGCGTCGCCATGTCGGGCCAGCACTCGACCGCGACGGCGTACACGGCCTCGTGGTCTTCTGCCGCCACCTCCCTGATCTCGATTCCGTCGAGCGGCGTGGCCGGAGCCTCGTCGCCGAGCTCCCGCACCAGCTCGACGTCACGCTCGACCTCCAGAAAGCCTCGGTTCGAGGCCCAGCGCCGAGAGCTCGAATCCTGCTCGGCGATTCGCCCCCAGATCCCCCTCGCTCCGAGCTCGACTGCATGGGCGCGGCAGGCCTCGTAGACGGCGCTCCCGATTCCTTGTCGGCGCCATTCAGGCAGCACGCAGACGACAAGGTATCCCCGCTCGGGCGAATTCCAACGGCCGGCGAAGCCGGAGCCGACGATCCGACCGTTCTCCTCGGCGACGAGATATAGCCGCCAGCGCTGCTGCGCCTGCCGCTGCTTCGTCTCGGCGACCGTAATCGGATAGATCGGCGTGACGGTGTTCCACACCTCTGCGTAGCCGGTGAGGTCGGCTTCGGACTCGGCCCGGCGGATCTCCATCAGCCCGCCCGCGCCGCCGCCAGACGCCCGAGCTCCGGCTCCTTGCCTCCGTAACGCAGCGCGCGCACGTACAGAGCCGCGGCGGGCAGCGTCGTCAGGGCGCCGGCAACCAGCGCCGCCGGGATCCCGAAGACATTTCCGATCACGCCAAGTACCGGACCGCCGGCAGCCTGCCCGATCGCGTTCGCCTGGCTACTGATGGAGAGCACCGTAGCCCGCACACTCGAGTCGGTGATCTGCCGGTTCAGCCAGGTCGTGTAGAGCGGATCGAGCAGCCCGCGCGCGAGCAGCGCTGCCAGGAACACGGCCATCACGAACCAGAAGTTGCCGCCCAGCGCAAACAGGATCTGTCCGGCGATCGTCGCCAGCGTGAAGACGACGAGCATGCGCGCGACGCTCGGCGTGCCGCCTCGATCGACGCGACGGATCACCCGTCCAACGGCGAAGAAGCCGAACACCATCACGACCACGCTGACGGCGCCGAACCCGACGATCGGGTCGAGCCATGCGGGGAAGCCGACGTCACGGATTACATGCGCTTCGGTCAGCCGGTCGAACGCTTCAGCTCCGAACCCCGTAAACAGCTCGGTCGCCACCAGCAAGAGGACGAGGGTTTGCCCGCGGACGAAGCGGATGCCGTTCGTCGCCGTCGTCCGGAGCTCGACGAGCGCTCGCTCGCGAACGAGCCCAGCGTTTCGCCGAAACCCCGTCTCCGGCATCAACACGATGCAGGCAAGCCCGATCGCGACTTCGAGCGCGCCGCAGCCGATTACCGCCGCGCGCAGCGAGTACAGGCCGACCGCGCCGAAGACGAGCAGGCCGGTCAGCGAGCCGGCGAACCCGAACCGCGCGCCACGCAGAAAGATGCTGCCGACGTTCTCGACGCCGACCTCGTCGGTCAGCCAGGCCTCGAACGCTCCGCTCCTGAACGTGTACGAAAGACCCCAGAACGCCCAGAATACGATCACGACCCAGGGCGCAGATGAGAGACCGACGCCGATGACCGCGGCGCCCATCCCGATCACGCCGACGATGAATGACAACCGGCGGCTGTATGTGTCGGCGACCACCCCGGTCGGGACCTCGGAGACGAAGATCGTCGCCTCCATCGCCGTGCCCATCAGGATCAGCTGCAGCGGCGTGAACTCGAGCACGCGGACGAGGTAGAGGTCGAAGACGACCCAGCCGAGCGCCATCGCACGCGTGAAGCTGAGCGCGTAGTAGAGCCGCTTCGGCTCGGCACGCCTCACAGCTTCTCCCACACCGAGACGTGCCTCCGGCTCTCGGCCGTGAACGGCTCACGCTTCCAGCCGCTCCAACGCTCGCGCAAGCGCAAGTCGGCGAGGCGGGCCATCAGGTCGAGCTCCGCAGGGGACACCGCGCGGAACGGAATCGACCGAAGCTCCCACTGCGCGTCGACGAGGCTGAAGTGGTGCGAGACGAGCCGCTGGGTCGCAGCGTCGTACTCGTCGATCCCGACGTGCGTGTCGCTCAGGGCGAAGACGCGGAGCGGCTCGCGAGCCGAGACGCCGACCTCGACCACGAAGCAGCCGCCGGGCGCGAGCTGCGCGGCCGCGTTCTCGAAGCACGCCACCTGCACGTCCTGCGTCGTGAGGTTGCCGATCGTGTTGAAGACGAGATACGCGAGCGAGAAGCCTTCGCCGACGCGCGTCGTCGCGAAGTCGCCGATCGTGACGGGGATCTCGGCGCCACCCGGCTTCGCACGGAGCTGCGCGACCATGTCCTCAGAGAGGTCGATGCCGTGGACGGGCACGCCCCGCGCCGCCAGCGGCAGCGCGATGCGCCCCGTCCCGATCGCAAGCTCGAGCGCCGCGCCGTCGCCTGCCAGCTCCGCGAGAAAGTCTGCGGTCGCGGCGACCACCTCCGGATCTCCCCACTCGCCGAGCGTCGAGTCGTAGCGCTCGGCGACGGGGCCCGCGAAGTAGTCCTTGGCCACGGCTACCCCGACCGCTTCAGCTTCCCGTGCCGCTTCGCGTGCCGTTCGCCGACGCCGAAGATCCAGAGCCCGAGCGGGACCGCGACGGCGCCGATCACTATCAGCGGCCAGATGTCGCCCCACAAGGCGGCGACGCCGTCGCCGTTCAGAATCGCGTGCCGGATCCCCCGCAACGCGTACGTCGCCGGCGAGATCGTCGAAAGCCACTGCATCCACTGCGGCAGCACAGACACCGGGTAGTAGACGCCCGAGATCACAAGGAGGATCCCTTGGGCGATGAAACCCATTTGCATGCCCTTCTCGGGCGAAATAAGGGGGAGGACCGCGGTCATCATCCCGATCCCGATGAACGAGACCGACGCGACGGCCAGGATGACCAGGGCTGCCGCGAAGTTCGCGCCGCCGAGGCTGAGCGAGAAGAAGCCCGCGATCGCGGCGAAGAGGATGGCTGTCCGGATTACCCCGTAGACGACGGCGAACAGGCCCATCCCGATCAGATGGATCGGGCGTGACAGCGGCGCCATGAACGTGTATTCGATCGTCCCCTCCCAGCGCTCCCAGGCGACGGTCTCGGTGAGGATCTCGAAGAGGACGCCGAGGTAGGACCAGATCACGGCCCCGATCAGCAGCGTCGTCGTGGCCCGATCGACGTCGATCTTGCCGCCGGCTGCTTCGACGCCCTTGGCGATGAAGACGATCGTGAGCGTGTTCGCCAGCGACCAGACGAAGAAGGCCAGCTCCCACCACGCGTAGCGCTTGACGAGGTATGCGTTCCGCTCGAGGACGCCCGACAGCCCGATCAGCTCGTGACGGAGGGTTACGGCAGCGCCTCTCATATCGTCTCCTTTGAACTCGTACGTGTCGACCGTTCGACCCAGACGGACGCACGG
>DATFXA010000093.1:0-2173 GCA_035258645.1 Gaiellaceae bacterium | reverse complement strand
GTCTCCTTCGTCGCCTCGAGCTCGGGGAGCGTCCACCAACGGAGCTCGTGCACGCCCTCGGGACGCAGGTCGATCGTCGGCGCCGCCTCGTGCTGCTGGACTTGGACCAGGTAGATGCGGTCTCGCTGGCGGAGGATGCGTCCCATCCAGGCGAAGGTGTGCTCCCGGGTCCAAAGCTCGGGGCCGAGCTCGAATTCCTTTAGGCCAACTTCCTCGTTCAGTTCGCGGCGGAGCGTTTGCTTGGAGGACTCGCCCTTGATGCTTCCCCCGCCGGGCGTTGCCCACCAGGCCTGGCCGACCGCGTCGGCGAACTTGACGAGCAGGACTCGGTTCTCGGCGTCCAGGATGAGCGCGCGCACTGCAGGCCGATCGACCGGCTCGAGCCACTCGCGTAGGGCCTCGAACCAGCGCAGCCGCTCCGAATAGGGAACCGCGGCGTTCGCGGGCGAGGTCGAGGGCAGGACGAAGAGGCCAACGTCGGCGATCGCCCGCTCCTGGGCGCCGAGCTCGGGCCGTTCGCCGAAGAGCCCGCGGTACGCCTCCTTGCCGACGAACGCGATCGCCGTTGGAGCGAACTCTGCGGCGACTCGGTCGAGCCGCTCGCGGTCGAAGTCGCCGCGCCGCAGGTCGCCGGAACCGCGGGTCGTGCGAGCGGCGGCATTCGTCAGACCGATTCCAAACTCGAGCACCTCGAACTGCCGGTCAGGCGCAAGCAAACGGGTCGTGAAGCCTGCGTCATGCAGGAGCCGCCAGAAGTCATTGCGCGGGTTGGCGAAGTGCGCGCCGGCCGCCGCGGAGACGTAACCCGGATTGATCCCGCAGAACACGACCCGAAGGCCGGGACCGAGAACATCCGGGACCGCGCTCAGCGGCGCGCGGCGGCCGACCGCGGCCGGCAAGCGCCGGGTCCGGCGCTCGACGACCAGCCGGTGCCGAGACCGTGCCAGCGCGCCGCTCGGCGGCTCGAGCTACGGCGCGGCGTCCAGATGCGCCACGACCGGCCGCTGCCTCGCTGGCAGGTCACGCAGCGACCGCTCCCTGATCCCGCCGGTCGAGCCGCTGCTCGAACAGCAGCCGCAGCCGCTCGCCGGTCAAGCGCACCTCTTTCAGCTCCGGCCGCTCGACGCGAAAGACCCTGACCGACTCGTCCGTCGCGCCGTAGCACCGGAGATAACACTCTTCCTCGCTGAGGGTCCGCAGCCTCCGCATGTGCGGATCAGCGTAGGCCCGTACTCGGACGTCGCCGTTACTCGTACTGGAGCGCGTTTAGCACGTTCAGGCGCGCCGCTCGCCGGGCCGGAATGATCGCGGCCAGCACGCCGACGAGAATCGCGGCGATCACGAAGTAGACGAGCTCCAACCACGGGACGGCGAAGACGATCCCCGAGCTCGAGAGCGAGTGCGTGATCAGCGCCGCGAGGAACACGCCGACGATGATCCCGAGGGCCGCGCCCATCAGCGAGGTGACGATGCTCTCGTAGCGGATCATCATCCGCACCTGCCGCCGCGTCATGCCGACGGCGCGCAGCATGCCCAGCTCGCGCGTCCGCTCGTACACCGTCAGCACCAGCGTGTTGATGATCCCGACGAGGCTGACGATCACCGACAGCGCGAGCAGCGCGTAGAGCAGGTTCAGAAGCCTGTTGATCGGCGCCTCGAAGTTGGACTTGAACTCGTCGCGGGTCTGGATCTTCGCGTCGGCGAAGCCGGCCACGTAGCGGTCGAGCAGAGCTGTATTCGCGTCTGACACTCCACCCGTGGTGTTCATCAGCACCATCTCGTCCTGCGGCCGCGGCGTGAACTTGTCGAAGAGGGTGGTCGAGATCGTGATGTGAGCGAACGGCGAGCCTCCCTTCGGCTCGTCCCAGACACCCTTGAGATTCACGATCGTCTTCTTGCGGCTCGGGAACTGGAGCGTGACGGGCGAGCCGAGCGACAGGTGGTGGTCCTTCACATAGTTCTTGCTCGCGAAGAAGCCGTTCAGCCCGAGCTCGCCGGGGACGGCGTTGCTGCCCTGCGTCCAGTCCATCTCCACCGTCTTGTTCAGGTTCGGCTGTACCGCCGTCAGGTCGTTGTTCGAGCCGAGGTACCGCGCGGAGCCGGCACGGATCGCCGAGACGTCGTGCACGCCGGGCTTGCCGACGAGCGCCTGGCCGGCCTGCGCCTCAATGGG
>DATFXA010000092.1:0-5224 GCA_035258645.1 Gaiellaceae bacterium | reverse complement strand
GCGAGGCGCTCTGGTGGCCGCCGGGCAAGATCGTCGGCCGCTACCTCGCCCCGTTCCTGGCCGAGCGCGCTGGAGCGATCCTCGGCCCTGCGCCGCACGAGAGCCTCTCGGTCACGGTTGATCTCTCGACGCAAGCACTGGGTGCTTGAAAGAGTGCAGACTGGCCGGGAGAACGTCATGCTCACGCCGGGCTCGATCACCGAAAGGAGCGACAGACGATGAGCGAGTCCCCGAATGCGCCCGGCCCGTTGCGGAGCGCAAAGCCGTTCGACATCACCGACGTCAAAGAGAGGCTCGCATCCGGCACCGGCGGTTACGAGGTCGTCCATCGATCGGCCGGGCTCGAGATCGGGGTCTACGTTCTCGTCGCACCCGAGCCGGACCGGCAGGCGCCACACGACGACGACGAGGTCTACTTCGTGATCGAGGGACGCGGAATGCTCGAGGTCGAGGGCGAGAACGTCGAGCTGCGAGAGGGGCATGCCGTCTTCGTGCCGGCCGGCGCCGAGCACCGTTTCGTCGGCTACGAGCAGCTCAGCGTGCTAGTCCTCTTCGAGAAAGCATCCGAATGAGCCTGCCCTCGGCGATGACGCAGACGCTGTCCGCCGAGGAGCTCAGCCTGGTCAACGCGTACTGGCGCGCGGCCAACTACCTCTCCGTCGGCCAGGTGTACCTACTAGACAACCCGCTCCTGCGCGAGCCGCTGCGGCCCGAACACGTCAAGCCGCGCCTGCTCGGCCACTTCGGCACCGTCCCCGGGCTGAACCTGATCTACGTCCACCTGAACCGCGCGATCCGGGAGCGCGACCTGGACGCGATCTACATCGCCGGCCCCGGCCACGGCGGGCCGGCCCTCGTCGCCAACGCATGGCTGGAAGGCACCTACAGCGAGCTCTATCCGCACGTCGGCCGGGACGAGGAGGGCATTCGCCACCTGTTCCGGCAGTTCTCCTTCCCAGGCGGGATCCCGAGCCACGCCGCGCCCGAGACCCCGGGCTCCATTCACGAAGGCGGCGAGCTCGGCTACGCGCTCTCGCATGCCTTCGGGGCGGCCTTCGACAACCCCGAGCTGCTCGTGGCCTGCGTGATCGGCGACGGCGAGGCCGAAACCGGCCCGCTCGCGACCGGCTGGCACGGCAACAAGTTCCTTAACGCGCGCACCGACGGCGCCGTGCTGCCGTTCCTGCACCTGAACGGCTACAAGATCGCCAATCCGACTTTGCTGGCGCGAATCCCCGAGCGCGAGCTTGTCTCGTTCCTCGAGGGGTGCGGCTGGACGCCACTGCTCGTGTCGGGAGACGAGCCGGAGGCCGTTCATCAGGCGCTCGCGGCAACGCTCGAGGAGGCGCTCGACCGGATCGCCCAGATCCAACAGGCCGCCCGCGAGGCCGGCGACGAGTCGCGGCCGCAGTGGCCGCTGATCGTCTTGCGGACGCCGAAGGGCTGGACGGGCCCCAAGGAGGTAGACGGTCTGCCCGTCGAAGGGACCTGGCGCGCACACCAGGTGCCCGTCACGGGGGTGCGCGAGAATCCCGAGCACCTGCGCATCCTCGAGGACTGGTTGCGGAGCTACCGGGCCGAAGAGCTGTTCGATGATTCAGGCCAGCTGATCCCCGAGCTCGCCGAGCTGCCACCGAGTGGGAACGCGCGGATGAGCGCGAACCCGCACACGAATGGCGGCGAGCTGATGCAAGAGCTCGTTTGCCCGGACTTCCGCGGTTTCGCAGTCGAGGTCCCGGCACCGGGTACGACCTTCAGCGAGCCAACCCGCGTGCTCGGTCCCTGGCTCGAGGGTGTTGTCGTCGCCAACCCGAAGAACTTCCGTCTCTTCGGGCCCGACGAAACGGCCTCGAACCGGCTCGATGCCGTCTTCCAGGCGACGAGCAAGGCGTGGGAGGAGGCAATCTTGCCGACGGACGAAAACCTCGGCCGAGAGGGACGTGTCGTCGAGGTTCTGTCCGAACACCAGTGCCAGGGCTGGCTGGAGGGCTACCTCCTGACCGGCAGGCACGGGCTCTTCAATTGCTACGAGGCCTTCATCCACATCGTCGACTCGATGTTCAACCAGCACGCGAAGTGGCTGAAGGTGACGCGGCATATCCCCTGGCGGCGGCCGATCGCATCCCTCAACTACCTCCTCAGCTCGCACGTCTGGCGCCAGGACCACAACGGCTTCACACACCAGGATCCCGGCTTCATCGACCACGTCGTCAACAAGAAGGCCGAAGTGATCCGCGTCTACTTGCCGCCCGACGCCAACACGCTCCTCTCGGTTACCGACCACTGCCTCCGCAGCCGCCACTACGTCAACGTCATCGTCGCCGGCAAGCAACCGTCCCTGAACTACCTGCCGATGGACGACGCCATCGTCCACTGCACCCGCGGCGCCGGCATCTGGGAGTGGGCCTCGAACGACGAGCAGGGCGAGCCTGACGTCGTGCTCGGCTGCTGCGGTGACATTCCGACGCTCGAGACCGTCGCGGCGGCCGGGATTCTCCGGGAGAACCTGCCCGACTTGAAGGTCCGAGTCGTGAACGTCGTCGACCTGATGCGGTTGCAACCGGACACCGAGCATCCCCACGGGCTCTCAGACCATGAGTTCGACGCCTTGTTCACGCCGAACCGGCCGATCGTCTTCGCCTACCACGGCTATCCGTGGCTGATCCACCGCCTCACCTACCGCCGTACCAACCACAGGAACCTGCACGTGCGCGGCTACAAAGAGGAGGGAACGACGACGACGCCGTTCGACATGGTCATGCTCAACGACCTCGACCGCTTCCACCTCGTCATGGACGTGATCGACCGAGTGCCGGCTCTGTCAGAGACCGCAGGGCGCCTGCGCCAGGAGATGAGCGACCGGCGGATTCGTGCACGCGCTTACACGCGAGAGCACGGCGAGGACGATCCGGAGATCTCCGGCTGGACCTGGCCGTACTAGTACTCGTCGTAAATGCGGGCTCGACGAGCCTGAAGCTCTCGGTGGTCGAGCCGGACGGCGTCGCCACAACGGTCGCGTCGCTCGAGGCCGTCCCGGAAGGCGTCGCCGCGGTGGCACACCGCGTCGTTCACGGCGGTCTGCGTTTCCGCGAACCGGTTGTGGTCGACGACGCGGTCGAACGGGAGCTCCAGGCCGCGGTCGAGCTTGCCCCTCTGCACAACGCGCCGGCTCTGGCGGCGATCATGGAGGCACGGCGGGCCCTGCCGGATCTCCCTCATGTGGCCGTCTTCGACAGCGCCTATCACGCGACGATCCCCGAGCACGCGCTGACCTACGCCTTGCCCGCGAGCGTGCGCGAAGACTGGGGCATCCGCCGCTTCGGGTTCCACGGGCTGTCGGTGCAGTGGGCGAGCGAGCGCGTGGCCGTTCCACGGCTGGTCGTCTGCCACCTCGGCGGCGGTTGCTCGGTCACGGCCGTCAAGGACGGTCGTTCGATCGACACGACGATGGGCTTTACGCCCCTCGAAGGAGTGCCTATGGCGACCCGGGCGGGCTCGGTCGACCCGGGTGCACTGCTCTACCTTCTGAAGCACTACCTCACGGTCGACGAGCTCGACCAGATGCTGGAGCACGAGTCCGGGCTGACCGGCCTTTCGGGAGTTTCGGGAGACGTCCGCGACCTGGGGAGCTCGGACGCTCCGGCCGCAAGGCTCGCGCTGGCGGTCTTCACGTATCGCGTCGCAACGGCCGTCGGTGCGATGGCCACTGCGCTCGGCGGGCTCGATGCTCTTGTTTTCACGGCCGGAATCGGCGAGAACTCGGCGCTGGTGCGGGCCGCTGTCTGCGAGCGGCTCGGGTTCGTCGGGCTTCAGCTGGACTTGGACGCAAATGAGTCGGCCCGGCCGGACACCATGGTCTCGACGGCCGACAGCCCCGTCCGCGTTCTTGTGCTCGAGGCCCGTGAGGACGTGGTCGCAGCAAGAGCCGCGCGTCACCTCCTCGGGCTGACGTAACTAGTAGATGTCGCCGCCGTCGCTGTCGCCCGGACCGGGCGTGGGCAGGAACGAGACGTCCTCGGCCGCGTCGCGGCGGCTCCACGAGAAGACCTCGTCCGCGAACCGTGGCGGGCCTGCCACGTATTCGCCCCAGGCGGCGACGGCCTCCCACAGCTTCGGGTCGGCGAGTAGCGGCGCGAGCGCCTCCGCCCCGAGGTGCGATTCGAACACGAACACCGCCTCATCCGGGGTCAAGAAGACGTCGTGACGATCGAGACCTTCGATCGTCCCAGGATCGAACGGCGGCCCCTGCTTCAAAAGGCGGCCCACCGCTGCGTGGGACTCGGGCTTGAGGGGGACGATGACGATCACGCGATTGTTCGTCTGCGCATCGAGCCGAAGGGCCGCCAGCCGCTCAGCGATCTCCCCGACGACGCTCGACTGCGCCACCGTCGCGATGGTAATCGGATCGCCGAGATTCCGCTCGACGATAACCGACGGCCCCCCGTTTATCCGGTCGGATGAGGCGCGGCCGACGCGGATTGCGGCCACCGTCTCGTACGGGACCTCTCGTGTGCTCCCGCGTCCGTCGAGCCGCAGCGCGCGGGGAAGCAACTCGAGCTTGCCCGGCACCGGTTCGTGCGAGCCTTCTTTCCAGACCACGCCGTAGCTCCGTTCCATTCCTGCATAGTCGCGGGGTCGAGCTCCGGCCGCATCGCGCGGGGGCCGCATGCAGGTTGCGGAAAAGCCGCAGGCCCCTCTAGCCCGGCGGAATGTTCTGGTTGACGTGGAAGAAGTTGTCGGGGTCGTAGCGCCGCTTGAGCTCCTGGAGGCGGGCGTACTTTCCGGCGCCGTACGACTCGCGGACACGGTCCTGACCCTCGTCACCGAGGAAGTTGACGTAGACGCCTGCCTGGTACGGCTCCAGGGCATCCCAGAAATCCCGCACCCACTGCCGCTCTTCGTCGAAGCCATCGGCGCCCTCGGTGCAGGCGCCGATGTTGTAGGTGAAGGAGGCGTCGCGACCGCTGTACGCGGATTCGTGCTCGCCGACCTGCGAGATCGCTCCGCCCAGCTGCCAGATCGGGAAGGCGGTCAGCGGCGACTCGATCCGCTGTGAATGCTCGACCGTGATGTCGATCACGTGGTCCGTCAATGCCGGGACGTCGAGCGACTTGAAGTAGTACCAACGGTGGTGGGGAAAGCTTGGGTCGAACATCGCCTGGTGCGCGAGGAAAGGCTTCGGCTCGCAGAGGTCGATGATCGGCGAGCCGAACTCCTTCAGGGG